>JALYJV010000050.1 GCA_030775105.1 Pseudomonadota bacterium
CCCGCGCCAGTTTGCGCAGACTGGTCTGCACGGCGGCGGCATCTTCGCGTCCGCATAGTTCCATGCCTCGCAATCGCGAGCGCACTGTTCGATACGGAACGGCTTCTGATGCGTCTTGTCGCCAAAAAAGCTGCCGGGCACCGGGAAGTTCGGTGTCCAGCATTCCTCGGTGCACATGCCGATGTTGACGTAGACGCGGATCAGCGCGAGATGTTCGCCGACCGAATCTTCGCCCCCCTTGAGCACATGGCGCGTCTTCGCCTTGCTGATCTCGCCGGTGACCGGATGCTTCATGTCTTCTTCGAACAGACGCTTGTTGAAGAAATCCATGATGTTGTTCTGCGTGCCCGGATTGTGCTGAAAATCCGTCGCGACCAATGAAGTATCGATCGTACCGACGCGATGACCGCGGCCGAGCACCTGACGCACCAGGCTGTCATCCGGCGTGCCCATCACATACTGCATCGGCTGCATCGTGTACTGGTTGCCGATCGTCGCGTGAAGGTTCTCCCACTTCGGCGCGTTCGGGTCCTGCGGCGGATTGGTCGGGTCGAACGCGACGTGGCATTGCACACAGGGGCCGCCGAGCACGAAGCGCAGGTTCTTTTTGATCTCATCGTCGCGGTACTTCGACGTCGCCGGATCGAAGACGACCTTGCCTCTCTCATCCTTCGTCGCATCTGCGTAGTACTTGCGATAGCCAAGCACACCGGAGCTGTGCGGGTCGGGGCATTTGTCGTACCAGTTGGTCGACGCATCTCCCTGGGTGCAGTCCGGATCGTTGATCATTCCCCACTTGCTGAAACGATGCGGACGGGTGCGGGTGTCGAGCCAGGGATACCAGACGTTGCCTTCGCCGACGGTGCGGACGGTGTGCAGGTATTCCTCGTCCTGGTCACCAAAGGTGCCCTTGAACCAGACATCGCGGCCCTTGCGCACGGTCTCGCGCGCGACCTTCGCGGCGGCGGGATCACTCTGTGCCAAATCCTTGAATAAAGAATTGACGTAGCGGCAGGACTCGGCGTCGTAGCCCGTCGGCTGCGGCTGATCGCAGGGCGGCGGCGGCGCCTGCGGAATCGGCACGATGTCCCAGTCAATCGGACCCTGGAATTCGTGGTTGTATGGACCGTGACCGGCATGCCAGACCTTGCGCGCGGCAAGCGTGGCGTAGAAGTTCTCGTCGTACCAGTCGCGCTTGGCATGCACCTGCGGCGAGCCATCCCAAACGCCGGTGGTCAGACCAAGGCGAACCAGATCAGCGACCGACACCGAGCGGTTCTCGGAGCGATACGGCGTATCCGGCACCGGATACTCACCCCATTTCGGAAAGAACGCTTCCGGCAGGGTGGCGTCGTAGCTGTCAGCGGGCGCAGCGAAGGAGAAACACACCCCCAGGCTGAGCAGCAGGATGGCCGGCTTGCGCATCGCAGTCCCCTCATTGTTCCGAGTCTAGATCGCTCTGCGTCGCAGTCTAGCGCCTGTCACGGCGGCTTGTGTCAGTCACTGGTCGCTGGAAAACAGAAGGGCCGGTGGATCGCTCCACCGGCCCTGCACTGAAACCACCACCTGCGCTGCTTAGTTGCCGGTAATCGGCTCACCATCAATCGAAGCGCTGACGGTGACATTCGTGTCTTGGTCGGCCACCGACTTGAGGAAAATGCCACTGCCAACCGCGAACCATGTCGTCGCGTCGGATTCACTGCTGGTGCCATTGACGATCGAGGTGATCTCCTGCGCGAACTTGCAGGCGTCGAAAGTGCCTGCCGGCACTGTGACGTTCTCGCGGCCGACATAGGTCGTCTTCACCTGGAACTGCGTTGTCGTTGTGATCGGGAATCCAGCAACCTCAGCTTCGTTCGTCGTCGTGTATGACTGCGTATAGCTCTGGCCCGGACTGAGATCGAATCGCTGTTCGATCGCCGGCTCGTTGGTAAGCTCCGCTTGACCGGCGGCCGGCGATGTCACGTTGGTTACCACTCCGAAGATCTTCGCGATCGTGCCGTCTAAGCGCGTATAGGTCCGCGTCGTCGATACCGAATCACCGAACTGCGCACTGGAGTCGCTGACCACGTCGGCTTCCGTCTCGACGACGTTGCTGTTGCCCTTGAACGTCGTCTTCTGCATGACCACCGCATCGGAATCGATCGTGACGATCGTCCCAGTCTCGCCATCGGTAGTACGGAATACCTGCTCAATGCGAGTCCCGATCGCCTGCTGACTGGAGTCCAGACATGCGGTGGCCTTACCGGCACCCGGCGTTGCGGTTGGTGTGGCGGTTGGCGTCGCAGACGGAGTCGCCGTCGGCGTTGCAGTGGCAGTTGGTGTTGCTGAAGGCGTGGCGGTTGCTGTTGGCGTCGGAGTAGCGCTCGGCGTCGGGCTGGCGGTTGCCGTCGGAGTGGGCGTAGGTGTTGCCGTCGCGGTTGCCGTCGGTGATGGCGTCGGGGTCTGCAGCGCCGGATTCACGGCCGGACCGAAGGGATCGTCGATGACGCCATTTTCTAGGCCATCGGCGTCGCCGATGCTGCCGTCGGTGAGGGTCAGCTCCACCACGCGGCCATTGATCTTGGCGTTGAGCGCATCGAGCACCGCGCAGCTGGTGTCGTCACACTTAATGATCTGGTTGGGACTGCTGCCGGATGGCAGCGTGACGGTGACGACGACTGTGTCGCCCGGCTCGAGTTCTGTGACCTTGTAGCTGAAGAACCCGTTCGGGTACTGAAGCTCGTCATCGGCAGCCGCCGGGACGGGCACGTTCTGCAGCTCTGCAATCGAGCCCTTGTCGATCGCAAACTTCGTGGCCCCGCCACCGATGTCAGCGACGCTGTCCGTATCGCTATACGAACTGCCGTCGCCACCGCATGCGGTGATACCGACAGAAAGCGCCGCGCACAGCGGCAGCATCACGCTCTTCAACGTCATCTGATTGTTCCCCTTGGATAGTCGGCCACAGCACGCGCGCGACCAAAAAAATTACACCCGGTCCGAGCGTATCCGCCCGTTGGCCTTAATACAGCCCCCTATATGGGGGAGGTCAGCAACTGCACTGTGCCGCAACTCTCAGTTCGTGGATGCGAGCGCCTGATGGATCGATTGCATCTGCCGCATGCGCTGAGCCAGTTCTGCGTCACCGTAACCGATAGCCGGCAGCTTGCCCCAGACCGGTGCCGGCCAGCTCGGGTCGCTGCTGTTACGAACGACATGATGAACATGCAGCTGCGGCACCATGTTGCCCAGTGCTGCGACGTTGAGTTTCTCACCTGAAAATGCCTGCATCATTTCGCGGCCAAGATGGTTTGACTCGGCCAGCAGCTGCAGCTGATCCGCCGGATCAAGCTGATAAGCCTCGCGCAGATCGACACGGCGCGGCACCAGGATTGCCCAGGGATACTGCGCATCGTCCATCAGCAGCACACGGCACAGGGGCCAGTCGCCGACGAACACCGTGTCGGCAGCCAGTCGCGGGTGCAGGTGGAATTCATCAGTCATGGCTAGCCACAAGAAAATGAAAGGTCTGGTGCAGTGTACTTGGGCACAGTTGCCTGCCGCGTGATTCCCGTAAACTGCTGAGCAACTACTGGGAAACTGCATCGGATGACCCGTACCGCACTCGTTGCCGGTCCGACCGGACTGGTTGGTCAACAGTTACTGCAACGCCTGTTGCTGGACCCGGCATACACGGCAGTGCGCGCGCTGTCGCGGCGGCCGCTGGATCTCAAGCACGAGCGCCTGCAGGTCGTGCAGACCGATTACTACAATCTGCCCTCGCTCGGACCCGCGTTGCAGGTTGACGACGTGTTCTGCTGCCTGGGCACAACCCTGCACAAGGCCGGTTCACGTGCAGCGTTCGAGGACGTTGACTACCGCATGGTGACCGAACTGGCGAGCGCGACACGTGCAGCGGGGGCACATCAGTTCATCGTCGTTTCCGCCGTGGGGGCTTCCGCGCGTTCCCCCGCGTTCTACAATCGGGTCAAGGGCCGGATGGAAGCTGCCGTCTCTGCGCTGAACTTCGACGCGGTACATATCGTGCGGCCTTCGCTGCTGCTTGGCGACCGCAGCGAGAGGCGGTCTTCGGAAGAATTCGCGCAGAAGATATCGCCGCTGCTTTCGCCGCTGCTCTTCGGCCCGCTTCTGCGCTACCGGCCGGTGACTGCCGAGGACGTTGCCGAAGCGATGCTGCGACTGGCGCTACGCGGCGAGCATGGTGTGCATGCCCATCACTTGCCTTTGGCGGACTGAGCCCGCGGCTTGTCCCCCAGTGTCTTGCGATGCTCGGCGATGTGTTGCTTCAGTTCCGGCATTGGCGGCGGGTAGCGCAACTTCAGGCTGTCGAGTGCACGGACAATGATGTCGGCCACCGCCATACGCATATAGGACTTGCTGTCGGCCGGAATGGCATACCACGGCGCCCACGGCCTTGACGTGGCCCTGAGCAGGTCCTCATAGGCCTCCATATAGTGATTCCAACGCGCGCGTTCGCCGAGATCCCCGGATTCGAACTTCCAGTTCTTGGACGGATCTGCGAGCCGTTCGAGCAGGCGCTTGCGCTGCTCCTCGTGCGAAACATTGAGCCAGAACTTGAGCACCAGCGTGCCATTGCGCGCGAGGTGCTGTTCAATCGCGTTGATCGACTCATAGCGCTCGTGCCACAGCGCGGCCAGCGTTTTCGGTCGGTGCGGCAGGCGCTGGAACTTGAGGTACTCGGGATGCACGCGCACCGCGAGCACTTCTTCGTACCAGCTGCGATTGAACACACCGATGCGCCCTCGCTCGGGCAGCGCGCACAGATGGCGCCACAGAAAGTCGTGGTCCAGCTCGTGTTCGGATGGCCGCTTGAATGCGTGAACCTGACAACCGGCGGGATCGACGCCGGTGAGTACCGCGCGGATCGTGCTGTCCTTGCCTGCCGCATCCATCGCCTGAAAAATCAGCAGCACTGAATGGTGGTTGCTGGCATACAAGCGGCGCTGGAGTTCGTCGAGTTGCTCCACATGCTTCTTGAGGTTCTCCTGCCGCTGCGCTTTCGGCGGCGCTCTGGCCGGAGGCTCGGTATCTGCGCTGCGCAGTTTGAAACGCCCGCTGAATGGAACGAGATGCGGACTCTTGGGCGCAACGTACGGGGAAACAGCCATGCGCTTCACTCCCTTCAGACCGACAACTAAACAGCAGGCGGACCAGGCACGACGTAGAGCAGAATCGCGAAGTAGTGCAGCACGCTGCCACCGAGCACGAACAGGTGCCAGATCGCGTGGTGATAACGCAAACGTTCCCAGACGTAGAACGCCACTCCACCGCTGTAGATCAGGCCGCCAGCGAATATCAACGCGAGGCCACCGGGCTGCAGGTTGGCGAGCAGCGGCTTGATTGCGGCAATCGCGCACCAGCCCATGCCAAGGTAGATCGCGAGAGAAATTTTTTCGAATCGACCGGTCGCGAAAATCTTGAAGGCAACGCCGGCGACCGCGAGCCCCCAGGTCACACCGAACAGACTCCAGCCCCAAGGGCCCTTGAGCGTGATCAGGGTGAACGGCGTGTAGGTGCCAGCGATCAGGAAATATATCAGCGAGTGATCGATCACACGCAGCACATGCTTGGCGCGCGGCAACTGGATACTGTGATACAGCGTCGAGGCGCTGTACATCATCACCAGCGTCGCACCAAAGATGCTGACCGCGGTGACATGCCAGGCATTCCCATACATTGTCGCCTTGGCCACGAGCACGGTGAGGCCGATGATCGAAAGCACCGCGCCCAGGCCATGAGTCACTGCGTGGGCGACTTCCTCGCCCATTGAATAGATCTTTGCCGGAACCGTAATGCCCAGCACATCGTGCTGGGCATTACCGAGCCCCGGCCGCAGGTCGCTAGTCAATCTTTTCGACCCTCAACACCGCACCGTCTGCCTGTGTCACACGCACGCGCGTGCCGGCCGGCACATCGACACCACTGACCTTCCAGTGCGAATCGTCGACATGCAGCTTGCCGACACCGTTGACGATGGATTCCTTGAGCGTAAACACCCGGCCGACATACGAATGCCCGCGCCGATTGAGGTTGGGCTGCTCGCTGACGAAATCCATCGGCCTGAACTTGCGCCAGGCCAGCACGGCTATGACGGACAAAGCACCCCAGAGCGCGAACTCCAGCTCCCAGCCCAGGGACGGCATCAGCCACGAGACTGCGCCAACGACCACTGCTGCAACACCGACCCACAGGAAAATGAACTCGGTCGGCAGGAACATCTCCAGAACCAGCAGGCCGAAACCCAGCGCGATCCAATGCCAGTACTCGACAACCATGGTCAGGCTCCGGTCTTCAATTTCGCGCCGGCGTTCTTGGCGAGTTCGGCGATACCACCGATCGCACCGATCACGCTCGCGGCTTCAAGTGGCATCAGCACCAGCTTCTCGTTCGGGCTGCTTGCGATTTTGCCGAGCGCTTCGATGTATTTGGTCGCAATGAAGTAGTTGATCGCCTGGATGTCACCTTTCTCGATGGCCTGCGACACCATCATCGTCGCGCGGGCTTCAGCTTCAGCCAGACGCTCACGGCTTTCAGCGTCGCGGAATGCGGCTTCCTTGCGGCCTTCGGCTTCGAGAATCTGTTCCTGCTTCTGGCCTTCGGCCGCGAGGATCTGCGACTGGCGCTCGCCTTCGGCCTTGAGAATTGCAGCCTGACGGAAGCCTTCGGCTTCAAGCACGTTGGCGCGCTTTTCACGCTCGGCCTTCATCTGCCGCGCCATCGCGTTGACGAGATCAGTCGGCGGACGGATGTCCTTGATCTCGATGCGGGTGACCTTGATACCCCACGGCGTCGTCGCTTCATCGACAACGGTCAGCAGCTTGGCGTTGATGTGATCGCGTTGCGACAGCAGTTCGTCAAGATCCATCGAGCCCATGACCGTACGCAGATTGGTCATCGTCAGCTGCATGATCGAGATTTCGAGCTGCTGGACTTCATACGCGGCCTTGGGCGCGTCCAGCACCTGGAAGAACACGACGCCATCGACGCCGACCATCGCGTTGTCCTTGGTGATGACCTCTTGCGAAGGCACATCGAGCACCTGTTCCATCATCGACAGCTTGCGACCGATGCGATCCACGTATGGCACCAGCCAGTGGAAGCCCGGTGTGAACGTGGCGCGGTACTTGCCAAAACGCTCGATGGTGTACTCGGTGCCCTGCGGCACGGTCACGACGCCTTTCCAGGCCGTGACGAGCAGGAAGATGCCGAAAGCCAGTGCGACGATAGGACCCATTGCGGTTCTCCGTTGAGGTGCTGCTGATCGGGCCGGCCGTGCAGCGGGAAGCTACAGCAGCCAAGTCAGTCCGGATTGTAGCCCGCAGTAACGACGCTCAATGTGACGCGGTCACCGCTTGCCGGGCCATCTGCTGGATGCGCTCAACCATCGCATAAAAACCGTTGCGCCGGTTCATTGAGATATGACTGTCGAGGCCGAGGCGCTCGAAGATGCCGCTGATGTCGGTGTCCAGTACCTGCTGCGGCGACTTGCCTGAAACCAGCTGAAACAACAGTGCAATCAGTCCCTTGACGATGTGCGCGTCGGAATCGCCGCGCAGATCCATGCGCGGCTCGGGACCACCAACCAGATCGTGCGCCAGCCAGACCTGCGACATGCAGCCACGCACCTTGTTGGCATCCGTGTGCTCGGCTTCCGGCATCGGCGGCAGCTTGCGGCCCAGTTCGATGAGATAGCGGTAGCGCTCTTCCCATTCGCCGAGAAATTCAAAGGTCTCGATCAGTTCTTCGGTATCCATGCCGCCATTTTAGAACCGAAGTGCGGCGGTATACTGCGCGGCCTTTTTCCCCGTGATCACTCCCATGCGCCCTTCCGGCCGCTTGCCTGCGCAACTCCGTCCGATCAGTATCGAGCGCCATTTCACCAAGCATGCGGCCGGCTCGGTGCTGGTCAGCTTTGGTGATACCCGCGTGCTGTGCACCGCCAGCGTCGAAGAGCGCGGGCCGGCGTGGAAGAAGGATGGCGGCTGGGTCACCGCCGAGTACGGCATGCTGCCCGGCGCGACCCATTCGCGCGCGCGCCGCGAGGCTGCTGCCGGCAAGCAGTCTGGTCGCACCCAGGAGATCCAGCGCCTGATCGGTCGCTCGCTGCGCGCCTGTGTGGATCTGTCCGCGCTGGGCAGCTACACGATCACCCTCGACTGCGATGTGCTCCAGGCCGACGGTGGCACCCGCACCGCCAGCATCACTGGCAGCTATGTCGCCCTCGTCGACGCGGTGAAGTCCCTGCGCAAGCGCGGCCTGATCAAGCGTGATCCGCTGTTCGGCCAAGTCGCCGCGGTATCGGTCGGCATCTACAAGGGAGCGCCGGTGCTCGATCTCGACTACCCCGAAGATTCGGACTGCGAGTGCGATATGAACGTCGTCATGAACGAAGCCGGACAGTTCATCGAAGTGCAGGGTACCGCCGAAGGCCATGCCTTCCGTCGCGAAGAGCTGGATGCATTGCTTGATCTGGCCAGTGGCGGCATCCGCGAGTTGATCGCGGCGCAGACGGCTGCACTCGCCGGGTAAGTTCCGTCGTGCGTGATCCGTTGAACCGTACCCTGGTCCTCGCCAGCCGCAACGCGAAGAAGCTGGGCGAGATGCAGGCGCTGCTTTCTCCGCTGGGCTATCAGCTGCGGCTGGTGTCTGAATTCACCGATGAAACGGCCGAAGAAACTGCGTCGACCTTCGTCGAGAACGCGTTGCTCAAGGCGCGCCACGCCGCCCGCGTTTCGGGCCTGCCAGCGATTGCCGATGATTCCGGTATCGAGGTTGATGCCCTCAACGGCAGGCCCGGCGTCTGGTCCGCACGCTATGCCGGGGTCGACGCGACAGATGCTGAGAACAATGCCTTGCTACTGCATGAGCTGCGCGATACGCCGCCAGATTCGCGCGGCGCGCGCTTTGTCTGCGTGATGGCCCTGCTGCGACACTCCGATGATCCGGTGCCAATCATTGCCCAGGGCCTGTGGCGCGGGCGCATTCTGAATGCACCGCAAGGCAGAAAGGGTTTTGGTTATGACCCGCTGTTCTGTGTCATGGACCACCAGTGCAGTTCGGCCGAACTCGACCCGGCGCACAAAAACCGGATCTCGCATCGCGCCCAGGCGAGTCAGTCGTTGCTCGCACAACTCCAGCAGCAGTGAACCTGTCACCGCCGCCGCTGGCGCTTTATCTGCACTTCCCCTGGTGTGTCAAGAAATGCCCGTACTGCGACTTCAACTCGCACACTGTACGCGGTGATATCCCTGAAGATGACTACGTTTCGGCGCTGATTCGCGATCTTGACATTGAATTAAGCGGAGATTCTGCTGCTGCCTCGGGGCCTCTGATCTCCATCTTCATGGGCGGCGGTACGCCCAGCCTGTTTTCAGATCGGGGGATCGGTCGGGTCCTCGAAGCGGTCAACCAGCGCTTGGCTTTTGCGCCGGACATCGAAATCACCCTCGAAGCCAATCCGGGCACGGCCGAAGCCGGTCACTTTCCGGGTTATCGCGCTGCCGGTGTCAATCGCCTGTCGATGGGCTTTCAGAGCCTCGACGATGCGCAGCTCCAACGCCTTGGCCGGATTCACAACAGTGCCGAGGCACGTCGCGCCTACGATCTGGCGCGCAACGCGGGCTTCGACAACATCAATCTGGACATGATGTTCGCGTTGCCGGAGCAATCGGTGGCTGCAGCGATAGCCGATCTGGCCGGCCTGATCGCGCTCGGCCCCGAGCATCTGAGCTGGTACCAGCTGACGCTCGAGGCCAATACCGAGTTCGGCGCGCGACCGCCGCCGGTGCCGGACGACGACAGCGCCTGGGAAATGCAGGAGCAGGGTCAGGCCCGACTTGCCGCCGCCGGGTTTGCGCAATATGAGGTGTCTGCCTACGCGAGCAATGGCCTGCAGGCCCGACACAATCGGAATTACTGGGAGTTCGGCGACTATCTGGGCATCGGCGCCGGCGCACACGGCAAGCGCAGCCGGCGCCAGGGTTCAGAACTGATCGTCCAACGCCGCGCGCGCCACAAGCATCCGCGCATCTACCAACAGCACGCCGGCAGCCGCGCTGTAGTTCAGGAAGAAACCATCATCGGCCCCGCCGATCTGCCGTTTGAGTTCATGATGAATGCATTGCGTCTGAACGACGGCTTCACCCCACAACTCTATGAAGGGCGGACCGGACTGCCTTGGGATCCTGCTTCCGCGCCGATCGCCGAGGCCATGCGGCTTGGACTGCTGCTGGTCGGCGAGCGGATTCAACCCAGCGAGATGGGTCGTCGGTACCTGAATCGCCTGTTGCAGCTGTTCCTTTAAAAGCAGATCACTGCAGATGGAGAGGTCGCATGATTGCAGAAGCCACCGTGACCTGCCCGGCCTGCTGGGAATCGATCGTGCTGGATGTCGACCTGTCCGGCGGCTCGGCCGAATACGCCGAGGACTGTCCGGTTTGCTGCCGGCCGATGACGGTGCAGCTGAAGGTGCTCGACGATGGCAGATTCGAGGTCGATGTCAGCCCGGAATCCGATTGATATCAAGGCCTGCGAGGCCCAGGATTCCGCTGTCGCTTGCGCCTTGCCCGGCCGTTCATTAGAATCCGCGCCCCTTTCGCAATTTTGCGAGCCGGAAGACTTTTGGTGTCCCCATGAAAGAAGGCATTCACCCCAACTACCACGCCGTGACGGTGCAGTGCAGCTGCGGCAATTCCTTCAAGACGCGTTCGACGCTTTCCAGCGACGTGATGCAGGTTGAAGTCTGCTCAGATTGCCACCCGTTCTACACGGGCAAGCAGAAGGTCATGGACGTCGGCGGTCGCGTCGACAAGTTCAAGAAGCGCTACGCGCGCAGCGCTGCCTAAGACGCAAACAGTTGTTGGTTGTGAAAAGCCGCGCTTCCAGCGCGGCTTTTTTGTTGCCCGCAGGCTTTTTACCGGCCCGCCTGACGCTTGCTGCCTTTTGCGCCCACAGGCAAGACGCGCGCCCCTTGAGGGCGGTTTCGGACAATGTGTCCGTTGCCGGATTCACAAGCGCATCCAGGCAGAAGGCACTGCGCGAGGACTTAACAGATTACCGTTGAACGCTCGACGCAGGTGTCGACTGCCAAGCCGACCCTCAAGCAGGCGGCACTCGACTATCACGAGCTGCCGCGTCCCGAAAAGTTCGGAATCGCAATTACCAAGCCGGTCTGCGGCCCTGCCGATCTCTCTCTGGCCTATACGCCCGGCGTTACCGAGCCAGTGCTGGCCATCCAGGCCAATCCGGCCGATGCCTATCGCTATACCGCCAAGGGCAACCTCGTCGCGGTGATTTCCTACGGCACTGCTGTACTGGGGTTGGGTGATTGCGGTGCGCTGGCCTCCAAGCCGGTGATGGAAGGTAAAGCGGTGGTGTTCAAGAAGTTCGCCGATATCGACGTCTTCGACATCGAAGTCGATACCAAAATCCCGCAAGAGCTCATCGACACAGTCGCTCGCATTGCCCCCGACTTTCGGCGGCATCAATCTTGAGGACGTTGCTGCACCGACGTGCTTCGAGATCGAGGAAGCGCTGATCGAGCGCTGCGATATTCCGGTTTTCCACGACGACCAGCACGGCACTGCGATCGTGATGGGTGCGGCCCTGCTCAATGCCCTGGAACTGCAGGGCAAGAAGATCGAAGACGCCCGCATCGTGTTCCTCGGCGCGGGCGCAGCAGGCGCCGCCTGCATGCGCCTGGCGATCGACCTCGGCGCACGGCGCGAGAACATGTGGATGGTCGACCGCAAGGGCGTGATCCTTCCCGGCCGCGAGGACTTCGAGACGCTTAACAAGGAGAAGCGCGAGTTTGCCGGCCCGCCGACCGAACGCCGCACGCTCGCCGGCGCGCTTGCTGGTGCCGACGTGTTCATCGGCGTGTCCGGCCCCGGCCTGATGAAGACCGACTGGCTGATGCTGATGAACGAAAAGCCGATCGTGTTTGCGCTGTTGACCGACGCCGGAGATTCTTCCGGAAGAAGCGCTCGCGGTCCGCAACGACCTGATCATGGCGACCGGACGAAGCGACTATCCGAACCAAGTCAACAATGCGATGTGCTTTCCGTTCCTGTTCCGCGGCGCCCTCGATGTCCGTGCGCGCCTGATCAACAGCGAAATGAAAGTGGCAGCGGTGCGTGCGCTGGCCGCGCTGGCGCGTGAACCGGTGCCGGCGGAAATGCTCGCCGCCTAAGATAAGGAGACGCTGGCCTTCAGTCCCGAGTACATCATTCCCAAGCCACTGGACCCACGTCTACGTGACTGCGTCGCGCCCGCTGTGGCGCGCGCGGCAGTGGAAAGCGGAGCAGCTCAGCTGCCGTATCCGCAGCACTATTCGGCCTTCGATTCGATACTTTGAGGCGCTTTTAATGCGCTTCATGGCTCGGAATGCATGCTGGCGTGATCAATTTGGCGCGCGCACGCGGTATGATTATTGCGACCTGCGAGCCGATGCGATGCAGGTCGCTTGCGATGCTCCGGCATCGACGTTCAATCCAAGCCAACAATGGCCGCTTAGTCGAAGCGGCGATATAACAGGGGTCAACGATGAGCACGTCCAGCTACAGCCTGGTCAACAATGCCACCGGCGAGAAGACTGATCTTCCGGCCGTCTCTGGATCGCTGGGCCCGGTCGGCCTGGATGTCGGCAAGGTTTACGGCCAGATGGACGTGTTCACTTACGACCCCGGCTTCTCGTCGACCTGCTCGACGCAGAGCGCGATCACCTATAACGACGGCGACGCCGGTGTGCTGCTGTATCGCGGCTACCCGGTGGCCCAGTTGGCGGCAAGCTGCAGCTTCATCGAAGTGGCCTACCTGATCCTCAACGGCGAGCTGCCCAGCAAGACGCAGCTTGAAGAGTTCGACCAGAACATCCGCCGCCATACGATGATCAACGAGTCGCTGCTCGGGTTCTTCAGCGGCTTCCGCTACGACGCTCATCCGATGGCCATGCTGACCGGCGTCGTCGGCTCGCTGTCGGCGTTCTATCACGACACGACCAATAACAAGGATCCCCGCCACCGCGAGATCTTTGCGCACCGCATGATCGCCAAGATTCCGACGATCGCGGCGGCTGCGTTCAAGCGCTACAGCGGCCAGCCTTTCATGTATCCGCAGAACAAGCTCGACTACTGCTCGAACCTGCTGCACATGATGTTCGCCGTGCCGGCCGAGCCGTACGAAGTGAATCCGATCGCGGCGCGCGCGCTCGACGTGTTGTTTATCCTGCACGCCGACCACGAACAGAACGCTTCGACTTCGACCGTACGCATGGCCGGCTCGACCGGCACCAACCCGTATGCCGCGATTGCCTCCGGCATCGCTGCGCTGTGGGGCCCTGCGCATGGCGGCGCCAACGAAGCCGTGCTCAAGATGCTCAACGAGATCGGCGACGTTTCCAAGGTCAAGGACTTCATGAACAAGGCCAAGGACAAGAACTCGGGCGTACGCCTAATGGGCTTCGGTCACCGCGTCTACAAGAACTTCGACCCGCGTGCAACGATCATCCGCGACGAATGCCATAAGGTGCTCAAGGCGCTCAATGTCAGCGATCCGCAGTTGGAGCTGGCGATGCGCCTCGAAGAGATCGCGCTGTCCGACGATTATTTCAAGGAACGCAAGCTCTACCCGAATGTCGATTTCTACTCGGGCATCATCTACAAGGCGCTCGGCATACCGGTCAACATGTTCACGCCGATGTTCGCTGTCGCGCGTACCGTCGGTTGGGTGGCGCACTGGATCGAGATGATCTCCGACCCGGGCATGCGCATCGCGCGCCCGCGTCAGGTCTATACCGGTGCTACCGAACGCAATGTGACGCCGGTCGGAAAGCGCTAGTTGCAATCACTGCTCAAGAAAGCCCGGCATTGCCGGGCTTTCTTTATGGGCCTGAGTGCAGTAACTGTTCTAGCTCGGCGGCGTCTATCCGCTTGAAGCGCTGGCCATCCAGCGGGTTGATTGGCGCCTGGCGCAGTTCGTGCTCGCCGAACACCGCGGCATCGACACCCTGCCCGTCGATGTCCAGACACAGCAGCGGGATGCTGATGTCACGACCGTTGGCGTAGCGATAATTGCGCTCACCTTGATCGAAGGCAATGCGCCGATTGATCAGTTCGATGTCGATCATCTCCGCGCTGTCGCAGAACAGGTGAATTTGCACGCGGTGCGCCGAGGTCACCGCGCCACTGATCGTGGCACCGACCACGCGCGGCGAATAGTGCGCAAACAACCGGCACGCAGACAGCGCTGCCTTGCGCATGCGCTGCAGTTGCAGCGCGTAGGCCTCACCCCCAAACAGACGCTGGTATTCGATCACCGCGGCATGGATCGTCGCGTTGTCCGGCAACGGAAAGTTCGGCGGCAGGCCGAGCCGCTCCGCTGCCTTGCGCTTGGCCGCGCGATAGTCGATCACCCGCTCATCACAGATGATGCGGGCGACTTCTTCGACTACACCAGGATCGTGGTTGGGCACGGTATGTGTGATGCGCTTTACCTAGAAAAGGTCCTGCAAGCCGGTGTTCTGATCACGCTGCTGTTGCGGGGTGGATTCGGGTTCCGGGATGTGCTCCTGCGGAACCGATTCAAAAATGGCATCCGGATCACCGACATCGGCAAGCTTGCCGGTGCCCGGATTGATGCGCACGCTGACCAGGCCCTGCGGCCGCGGCAGCACTTCGCTCGCGACATCCTTGAGCGCGTAACGCATGTAATCCATCCAGATCGGCAGGGCCGCGCGCCCGCCGACTTCGCCACGGCCCAGCGGCGCGGGCTGATCGAAGCCAACCCAGGCGACGGCGACCAGATGCCGCTGAAATCCGTTGAACCAGGCATCAGTCTCATCATTCGTCGTGCCGGTCTTGCCTCGCAGATCATTGCGGCCGAGCTCGTTGACCTTGGCGGCGGTGCCGCGCACGGTGACATCGTGAAGGATATCGGTGATGGTCCAGATCGTTCTCGGATCGATCGCGCGCGGCGCTGGCACCCAATCACGCGGCTGCGCGTCCGGTTCCGGAAGCTCCGTTGCCGCAGCTTCACGCAGACTCTGCTCAATGCACTCCGCACAGGCTCGCTTGGGGCGGGCCTTGAACAACACGGCACCGGTGCTGTCGCGGATCTCGGAGATCAGGTAAGGATCAACCAGAAATCCGCCATTAGCGATCGTCGCATAGGCGCGCGCCATCTCCTGTGGCGTGAATACGGCGCTGCCCAGGGCCATCGTCAGATCATGCGGCAGGCGATCCTGCGGCAGCCCGAAACGCGGAATGAACTCACGCGCGTAGTCGACGCCGATGGCCTGCAGCAGACGGATCGAGACCAGATTGCGCGACTGCACCAGTGCTTCGCGCAGGCGCATCGGGCCCTTGAAATCGCCGCCGTAGTTTTCCGGACGCCAGGTCGATTCGAGCTTGTCGTCGTCGAACACCACCGGTGCGTCGAGAATGATCGATGCCGGCGTAAAACCCGCATCCAGCGCGGCCGAGTACAGGAAGGGTTTGAACCCGGAACCCGCCTGGCGTCGCCCCTGGGTCGCGCGGTTGAACTTGCCGGCATAGAAATCAAAACCGCCGACGAGGGATTCAATCGCGCCGTCATCCGGCGCGAGGGCAACCAGCGCTGCCTGCGCCTGCGGAATTTGCGCCAGCTGATAGCTGTCCTTGTCCAGCGGTCGCAGGCGGATCAGGTCGCCGGGCTTGAGCGCATTCTTTGATGTCAGCTTGGCCCATTCGAATCCGGCTTTGGGCACCATGACCGCGCCGGTCGGTGTCAGCGCCGCGAGCTTGTCCGGCGCAAAGCTGACCACCACTGCCGGCAGCAGGCCACCGACCACCGGGTGAGTCAAAAAAACCTGATCGAGCGTACCCTCGCCACCCTGCTTGAGGAGCGCCTCTTCGATCTGCGCTTCAGGCCCGCGCCAGCCATGGCGCTGATCGTACGCATGCAGAGCATCGCGCAATGCGGCATTCGCAGCAGTCTGCCGCCCTGAATCTATCGTCGTGATCACGGTCAGCCCGCGGCTGTAGGCATCTTCGCCGTATTCGGCAACGAGCTCGGCGCGCGCCATTTCGGCCACATAGTCGGCCTCGACCTCGACTTTGGCGCGATAGGGATGGACGATCACCGGCTCGGCCAACGCCGCCTGGTACTCGAGTTCCGAGATCGACTCAAGGTCGCGCATGCGGTGCAGAACGTAGTCGCGGCGCTCGCGCGCACGTTCGGGATTCGACACCGGGTTGTCGCGCGACGGCGCCTTGGGCAGGCCGGCGATGACCGCGATTTCACCCAATGCAAGGTCCTTGATGTCCTTGTCGAAGTACACGCGCGCGGCGGCACCGACACCGTAGGCGCGTTCGCCGAGGAAGATTTTGTTCAGATAGGTCTCGAGGATCTCTTCCTTGCTCAGCTCGCGTTCCATGCGCAGGGCGAGAAGAATCTCCTTGAACTTGCGATCAAAGGTGCGCTCGCTCGACAGGAACACATTGCGCGCAAGCTGCATCGTGATCGTGCTGCCACCCTGCGCTTTCTCGCCAGTGACAGCGAACTTCAGGCTGGCACGGACCAAGCCCTGCCAGTCCACCCCGGGGTGCTCGAAAAAGCGGTCATCTTCGGCGGCGAGAAACGCGTGAACGACCTGCGACGGCAGTTCCCTGTAGGCCAGCAGCGCCCGCCGTTCCGATCCGTATTCACCGATCAGCTTGCCGTCTCGGCTATAAATTCTAAGTGGAACAGAGAGTTGCAGCTGACGCAGGCTGTCGACTGAAGGCAGGCCGCGGCCGTAATACTCGGCAACGCCGAACACCGTGGCGACCCCCGCCGCGGCAAGCACCAAAAGGGTGACAAGCAGCCAGAGCAGAACCCGCCCACCATGCTTTTTTTTCTTCATTGGGGGTGGTCGAAGTCAGCAAATAGTGAATGAATGTTTGCAGCTTGATCAGTCAGTTGCCGCATTTACTTCCAGTTGCGTAGTAGCAGTATTACGTTATAGTACGACGCGATGCGGGATGAGTCTTGATGTCCCGCGGGGGAATGTCAACGAGGCGGCCTGGGGCGCTATGTCCATACTGCAATCGCTGTTAGGCAAGGAGAGTCCGCAATTGATCGGGCTGGACATCAGTTCCAGCGCGGTGAAGCTGCTTGAGCTTTCTCGCAATGGCTCGCGTTATCACGTCGAGGCCTATGCGATCGAGCCATTGCCGCCCAATGCGGTCACCGACAAGCAAATTACTGATCCGAAAGCGGTCGGCGAAGCCATTGGGCGTGCGGTCAGCAAGTCCGGCACGCGTACGCGTCAGGCCGCGGTCGCGGTATCCGGCGCATCGGTCATCACCAAGATTGTCGATTTCCCGAGCAGCGTGATTGGCGACGCCCTCGAAGAGCAGATCCGGGCGGAAGCGGATCAGTACATCCCCTATCCGATTGACGAAGTCAGCCTCGACTTTGAAGTGCTCGGTCCGAGCACCAAGGGTGGCGACGCCGTCGATGTGATTCTTGCGGCGTGTCGCCGCGAGCAAGTCGAACATATCTGTGCGGCGGTCGAGCTTGCGGGTCTGACCCCCAAGGTGGTGGACGTTGAGGCCTATGCCCTGGAAAACGCCTGCCAGTTCCTTCAGCACCAGATGCCGGAGGGCGGCCGCGGAAAGGTCATTGCCATCGTTGACGTTGGCGCGACGACCACGTCGGTGATGGTGCTGCACGATGGCAAGACCGTGTATACGCGTGAGCAGGGTTTCGGAGGCCGCCAGCTCACTGAAGACATCATGCGCACCTATGGCATGTCGCTTGAAGAAGCTGCCGCCGCCAAGAAGTCGCGCAAGTTGCCGGACGGCTACGAGTCGGAAGTACTGTCGCATTTTGTCTCAGACATGGCTCAGCAGATTGATCGCTCGCTGCAGTTCTTCTTTTCTGCCGTGACCCAGTACAACTCAATCGACCAGATCATTCTCGCGGGTGGTTGCGCGCAGATCGCCGGCGTCGAGCGGACGATCCAGGACCGCCTGCAGATTCCGACGGTGGTCGCGCGCCCTTTCGCCAACATGGGCGTTGCCTCGCGTGCCAAACCAGCGAATCTCGCGCAGGAAGAAGCGGCGCTGCTGATCGCCTGCGGCCTGGCCTTCCGCGCCTTCGACGGGGAAAAAGCATGAGCGCCGCCAAGCTCGCCGAGGGGAGGTCGCCTTGAGTATTCACATTAATCTGCTCGATTGGCGCAAGGCGCGCCGCGAGCGACTCAAGAAGGATTTCACAACCAAGCTCGGCCTCGGCGTAGCGGCAGCCGGTGCCATCGTTCTGGCTGGCTGGGTACTAGTCAACGGGCAACTTGACCACCAGAACGCGCGCAACAGATTTCTCCAGGGGCAGATCAAGGAGATCGAAGCCAAGATCACCGAGATCGAGGAGCTTGAGCGCGTTCGCTCGAACCTCCTTGCCCGCATGCAGGTCATCGAAGATCTCCAGGCAAGCCGCACCGCCTCCGTGCACTTCTTCGATGAACTGGTGAACACGCTACCGGAGGGGGTTAATCTGACCGGCCTCAAGCAGGATGGCGCCAAAGTCGTGCTCGATGGGGTCGCTGAGTCCAACGGTCGAATCTCGACCTACATGAAGAACCTCGAAGCATCGTCGTGGTTTGCCGAGCCGAGTCTGGTGGTTATTAAAACGATCGATCAGGGGCCGCGGCGCAAGGCCGAGTTTCAGCTGCAGGTTAAACGCCTGATTCAACCCAAACCCCCAGCCACCGCGGGCGCTCCCGTCGAAGAACAGACGGATAGCGGCGAGGTGATCGAATGAACGCCCAGGAAATCTTTGAGCAGCTGCAGACTCTGGATATGCAGAACCCCGGCGCATGGCCGCCGTGGGCTCGCGCGGGTGCTGTTGTTCTGACCGCGATTCTGTTGACGATCGTCGGTACATGGTTCCTGCTCAAGCCGGTTTATGAGCAGGTCGAAGCTGCGCGCACACAGGAACTGACCCTCCGCGCCGACTTTGAAAGCAAACAGAAGAAGGTGGCGGCCCTGGACGCCTATCGGGAACAGCTCGCGGAGATGGAGCGTTCATTCGGCGCGATGCTCAAACAGCTGCCCAGTCGCGCCGAAGTTGCCAATCTTCTGAATGACATTTCACAAACCCGCGTTGCTTCCAGCCTAGAAGAGGAGCTGTTCCAGCCGCAGTCGGAGTCGCCCAAGGATTTTTACGCCGCCATTCCAAACAAGTTGATTCTCCTGGGGAGCTATCACGAGATGGCGGGGTTTGTCAGCGCGATCGCTGCACTACCGCGCATCGTCACCATTGAGAATGTGGAAATCAGATCAGCCGGTGCAACGAAGGGTAAAACCGCCTCCAAGCAGACGGCTTCGTCGCAAACCAGACTGCGCATGACCGCGAATGCCCAGACCTATCGTTATCTGGATGACGAGGAGATCGCGGCCAACAAGCCTCCGGAGAAACCTGGCAAGGGCAAGAAAGGGGGCAAGAAATGAGCCGCTCCACCCTGCTAATTGCCACTGCATTGACCCTGACGCTTGCGGCTTGCGGAAGCGGGATGTCCGATCTTGAGCAGTATGCTGCGGAAATCAAATCTCGGACATCAACAGCGATCCCGCCAATCCCGCAGCTCAAGCAGTTCGAAAGCTTTCTGTATGTCCCCGGTGATCGGCGCGATCCGTTTGTGGAGCCGCAACCTGAGGCAACGACCGTTGCCGTCGGCCCCCGCCCGGACATGAACCGCAACCGTGAGCCCTTGGAAGAGTTCCCGCTGGATGGTCTGAGGATGTCCGGTACGATTCAAACAGCGGGCAGCTTGTTTGCGCTGATCCGGGCACCTGATGGCGTAATTCATCGCGTCACAACAAGAAATTATATGGGGCAGAACTTCGGCCAGATCATTGCGATCACCGGTTCTGAAATCAAGCTGCAGGAGCTGGTCCCCGACGGGTTCGGTGGCTGGGCACAACGCGACGCCAGTCTGGCGTTGTCCGATTAACGGGCGAATCCGACTAAGGCTCCACGGAGTTACACAATCATGTACACGCGCATGGCCAAACAAAACATCAAGGTCCTCTGGGGGCTGCTGCTTGCCGCAGTGGCGACGACCACGATGGCTCAGGAATCGGGGCGCTCGCTTGACGGACTGGATCTGGTCTCGCTCGACGGCGGACGGGTCCTGATGACATTGCAGCTGTCGGGTGAAGCGCCACAGCCGTCCGTGTTTTCGGTCGACAAGCCGGCGCGGCTGTCGCTCGACTTGCCGGACACACGCATGAATCTCGCCGAGCGCTATCGGCGGGTCGATATCGGCAACGTTGTTGCCGTCGCTGCTGGCGAATCGCGCGGCCGCACCCGTCTGGTTGTCGAGCTCAACAAGTCTGCGCCATATACCGTGAGGGTTGATGGAAACAAGATTGTTCTTCAGATCGAGGGGGCCGCGGCCGTGCGCGCTGCCAGCGCAGCGAGTGCTGCACCGCGTCCAGGAAGCCTTTCGGGCAGCATCACAGGGGTTGATTTCCGTCGCGGTGAGAAGGGTGAGGGTCGGATTCTGGTGAGCCTCACTGACCCGAAGACGGTTGTCGACGTCAAGGAAGAGGGCGGCAAGGTCGTCGCGCGCTTCCGAAACACGCGCCTGCAAGCAGATCTGGCAAAACGCCTTGATGTGCTCGACTTCGCCACTCCGGCAAAGTTTGTCGACATCAGCTCTGATGGAGGAGATAGCCTGATCTCGGTCGTGCCTATTGCAGGAAAGGATTTCGAACAGGCCGCCTACCAGTCCGGCGAGCTATTCACGCTGGAGCTACAGCCGCTGACGGTTGCTGAAGTCGAGGAGCGGCAGAAGGCCCAGCCTCAGTTCTCGGGCGAGCGCATCAGCCTGTCGTTCCAGAACGTTGACGTTCGTTCGCTGTTGCAGATCATTGCTGACGTCGCCGGCACCAACATGGTGATCAGCGATTCAGTAAAAGGTCAGATGGCCATGCGTCTGGAAAATGTACCTTGGGACCAGGCCCTGGACATCATCCTGCGCTCGAAGGGTCTGGGCATGCGCCAGGTGGGCAATGTCATGCAGGTCGCACCGGTCGAGGAAATTTCGGCGCGAGAAAAGGTGGAACTGGAGGCGGAGAAGCAGAAGACCGAGCTATCACCGCTGAGATCGGAACTGATCCAGGTCAACTACGCAAAAGCGTCGGACATGAAGGCCTTGCTGTCTACAAACGAGACGTCGCTGCTCAGCGAGCGGGGGCGGGTCACGGTCGATGACCGCACCAATACATTGCTCGTTCTTGAAACGCGCGACAAGATTGATGAGATCCGCACTCTGATCGGACGACTCGATATTCCGGTCCGTCAGGTACTCATTGAAACGCGCATCGTGGTCGCCAACGATGATTTCGCGCGCGATCTGGGTACGCGGTTCGGGGTGAGTTCCGTCGGTTCGGCAGGCGGCCGCTCCGTCGGCCAATCCGGCTCCAATGCGGGTTCCCGGGGCGTGCTGAACGGCACAATTCCGAGCGCGACTGATGGATATCTGGTCAATCTACCCGCTGCTGCAACGAATGCGAGCCGCATCGCCTGGACCATCCTCGGCGCCGATTTCCTCGTCGATCTCGAACTCAGCGCACTGCAGACCGAGAACCGCGGCGAAGTGATCTCGGCACCGCGCGTCGTCACCGCAAACGGCAAGCAGGCAGTGATCGAGCAGGGGCGTGAAATTCCTTACCAGTCGTCGAGCGGCAACGCCGGCACGCAGACCCAGTTCAAGAAGGCCGTGCTGTCGCTGACCGTGTCGCCACAGATCACCCCGGACAATCGGGTGGTGATGGATCTGGCGGTCACCAATGATTCCCAGGGTGAAGATGTCAACACCGGCAGTGGCGGCTCAGCACCGGCCATCGATACCCGCCGTCTGGAAACGCAGGTCCTGATCAAGAGCGGCGAAACCATCGTGCTGGGCGGTGTCTTCCAGGAAGAATCCAGCAAATCCGCATCGAAAGTACCCTTGCTGGGTGACATCCCGCTG
>JALYJV010000051.1 GCA_030775105.1 Pseudomonadota bacterium
GCCCTGCACCGTGAGACCGGCGATATAAACGAGCGTCTCTGCAGTGCTGTTGGAGTTGGAGGTATCGCCGGTCACGGTGCGGCTCGGCGCGCACTGCGGACCGAGGCTGTCGTAGGCGAACTGATAGGACACCAGCGGCGGCTCGGCGAGCAGCGACGGCACCAGCGGCTTGACGACGACGGCCGTCGCCGCGAGCGGACGATCATTGACGTCGCGCGTCATGTACTGGATCAGCCACGCCGGATTCGGCTCCGGCACGCCGGCAGGCTTGAAGGTGACTTCATGCGAGTTGAGCAGCGTGCCGGGCGACACGTCCGGTAGCGGTTGCGGCTGTGCGTAGAAGGGGTCCGGATCGGGTGTCGGTGCGAATGGCACGGCGCTGAAGTCGCCGCCGCTGCCGGAGCCGCCATCGTTGTCATCGCCATCGCTGCTGCCACAAGCCGAAAGCGTCAGGACCAACGCCAACAGTCCGAGCCGGAACTTGAAAGCCATCCACCATCTCCTTTCGCGTACGTCGCGGTCTTTGTCTGGACGCACGGAGTCGTGCGTCCAGGGTGCCGCAGCTGATCATTGAATGTTGCGCTTCCGCGTCTCCGGGCGTGAGCCCTGCCCGCGCCACATTGCTTAGCAGATCAGGCCACAGCTCCCGTCACATCGGGAAGTCCCGGACGCAGATTGCGGAACCGACCGCCGCCGCCTAGAGTCAGACCGGTCATGACACGCATCCGATCCACGATCAGCATCCTGCTGGGGCTCCTGCTCCTGGTTCAGGGACTGAGCGTGTCCGCGGCCACGCTGATGCCGATGTCAGAGATGGCCCCGACCGTCGTTGAGCAGGTGATCACCAAAACCGATGCCCAGGCCGAGATGCCCTGCCACAAGCAGATGGCAGAACCGGTGAAGGTCAGGAAGAGTCCGTCTGCCTGCACGTGCTGCGATGGCGACTGCCCGGACATGCAGGCCTGCGCAATGGCGAATCCCGCGATGCCGAGCGCGCTCGCGCTGAAACTGCCTGTTTTCAGCTCGACTGCACCCGCAACGCTTGAAGTTGCGATGATCACTCGCAGTTCCACATCCCCGCTCAGACCTCCGATTTCTCTCCACGGCTGATGTTCCAGCCTGTGACCCTGCAAGGGTCACGTTCAACGGCGTCGCAGGCATCGCGACGTTGATGCCGAACCGGATTCCGATCGCAATCGCAATCCGCTCCGGCCCGGAGATGAAACGTGAACTTTCTTACGAAGATCAAAAGGCGCCGCGCGTCCGCGTGGTTCGCCGCCATTGTCCTGCTCTGCCCGCCCGGCGCATCGGCGCTGACGCTCGCCGAAGCCGAGCAGATGGCCTTGCAGCAACAACCCCAACTTGCAGCACTCGAAGCACGCATCCGCGCGGCACAGTCGCGCGCCATCAGCGCAGCGCAACTGCCGGATCCGATGCTCACCGCGGGCGTCAGTAATCTGCCGCTCGAGGGCGAGGAGCGCTACAGCCTCACGCAGGATTTCATGACGATGACCAGCGTCGGCATCGCACAGGAGTTTCCGCGTGCCGAGAAGCGCCACCTGCGCAGCAAGGCGGAATCGCTGGGCGCCGAAGAACTGCAATGGCAGCTCGGTGTCGTGCAGCGAACCATCCAGCGCGAGACCGCCATGGCCTGGCTGACGTTGTGGTCGGCAGAGCATGCGATGGCGCTGCTCGAAGCACAGATCAGCGAAGCCGGTCGTGAACGCGATGCCGCGAACATCGCACTGCGCAGCAACCGTGCAACGCAGGCCGATGCGCTGACCGCAAGCATCGCGGTCGAACTGCTGCAGGACCGTCGCGAGCAGCTGGTTCAGGATGCTGCCGTTGCGCGCGAGCAGCTGAAAAGATGGACCGGTGCGGGAGTCGGCGAAGCGCTACCGGACGCGCCGCCAGCATTGCCGTCACCCGTCGATCTGTCGCAACTGCTCGCCGCACTGAAGGATCATCCAGAGCTGAAAGTCGCCCTCGTCGATATCGCCGCGCGCGAGAACGAGGTCGAGCTCGCACGCGCCGATTACAAGGCGGACTGGCGTGTCGAGTTGATGTACGCGAACCGTCCGGACTTCTCCGATATGGCGAGCCTGCAGTTCGGCATCGACCTGCCGCTGTTCTCGAACAAGCGCCAGGCGCCGCAGCTCGCATCGGCGACCGATGAACTGGCCGCCGTCGAAGCGATGCACCAGGACCATCACCGCATGCTCAGCGCCGAGACTGCGGCTGCGTGGCGTTCGTGGTCGCAGTCGCAAACGCGACTGCAGCGTTACGACGAAACGATACTGCCCGCCGCGCAGGCGCGTGCCGATGCAGCGCTCACGACGTACAAGTCCGGCAGATCAGAACTGGCCGGCGTGCTCGATGCGCGCCGCGCGGTACTCGATGTGCAGTTGATGCGTCTGGAGCTGCTGACCGATTCCCTGCGCCAGCTGATTGCGCTGCGCTATTTCAGTGTCGCGGGGGCAAGCCCATGACCATCCACACCGTACCCCGGATGAAATCCGGGATCAGCCCTGGCAGCAAACCAACAAACCCGGATTTCATCCGGGCTACCTCGCCGAAGGACATCCCATGAACAAGTTACTCAAGGTCACCGGCGGCGTGATGCTGATCGGCACTTTCGCGACTGCTGGCTGGATGTTCGCGCAGCAAGACGCGGACCAGGAAGAACATCAGCTGGTCAAGAAGGCCGACGACGCGGGCAAGGTCTACTACACCTGTGCAATGCATCCGCAGGTGCATCTGGATCATCCGGGCAACTGCCCGATCTGCGGCATGGCCTTGATCGAGAAGTCGGAAGCACCGCAGGCCATGCAGGTCTCGAGCGGCGGCGTGGTCTCCATCAATCCGCGCATGGCACAGAACCTCGGCATGCGCACCGCTGAGGTCAATACAGGCAGCAGTGTCAATGTGCTCGAAGCCGTCGGTTCGGTACAGGTCAACGAGCGCAGCATCGTCACGATCCAGTCGCGCACCGCGGGATGGATCGAACGCCTCGCCGTCAATGCGGTCGGTGACGTCGTCAGCAAGGGCCAGACGCTGGCGACGCTGTACTCCCCGGAGCTGTACGC
>JALYJV010000052.1 GCA_030775105.1 Pseudomonadota bacterium
TCGCTGGTCTGGATGGCGTCGACCAGGTTAAGCGCCAGTGCCTGAGAACCAAACCAGTGCTCGCCGGTGGCGACCCTAGCCAGATCCAGCTGCGGCCGGTGTTCGGCGACGAACTGCTTGAACAGTTCGTGGGTCTGGTCGAGCTCTTCGCGGAATTTCTCGCGGGCATCGTCCGTATTGGGGCCAAACAGGGTCAGGGTGCGTTTGAACTCACCAGCGGTGTGCAACTCGTAGTCGACATCCAGCTTCTTGAGCAAACGATTGAAGTTGGGTAGCTGCGCGATCACGCCGATGGAGCCAAGAATCGCAAACGGTGCGGCAATGATCTGATCGGCGACGCAAGCCATCATGTACCCGCCGCTGGCCGCTACCTTGTCGACCGATACCGTCAGGCGAATGCCGCGGGTCTTGATGCGGGCGAGTTGGGATGACGCGAGGCCATAGGCATGCACTAGGCCACCTTCGCTTTCGAGGCGCACCAGCACTTCGTCCCCAGCCTCGGCGACCTGGAGGATTGCGCTGACTTCTTCGCGCAGGGACTCGGTCGCGTGGGCATGCAGATCGCCCTTGAAGCTCATGACGAAGATGCGCGGTTGACGTGGGGCGGCCGAGCCTTTTTTTTTCGCTTTGGCCTCCTTCTTGCGACGCTTTTGCAGCTGCTTGCGCTCTGCATCGGTGATGATCGATTCGCGGACACCGTCGGCCAGACCCTCAAACCGGGCGTTCAGGTCGCGCACATCCAGATGCTCGGGCGCGCGTATCGAGTTCAGCTGACGTACAGTGTTGATTAGCATAGTAATGATGAAAAGAATCACCAAAACAACCGTCACTGATTTGGCAAGAAAGATCAGATAGCTGTCCAGAAAGCTGTTGAGCATGGTCGTGATGCAAAAATGTAAGGCGAACGGTATGATAGCCGGACGATATGGGTAAGCCGCCGACATAATGGGCTGCCTGAAGTAAAAAATTGTTCAGAATTAAGTGTTTGTTTCTTGACCGTTAGGGATTTGACGAGGGCGTCTAAATGAAAGTTAGGGGATATGTTGTTGCCGCTGCTGTGATGGCGACCGTGCCGATGGTGGCGTCAGCGAATGACGTCTATCCGAAGTTCACGCTCTCAGGTGGCTATTCGCATGCATTTGCGGACAGTGATCGTCAGACCGACGATGGCATGGGTTTCTTCGTGGGTGCGGGCATTCCGATCACGCCTTACCTGAACATCGATTTCAGTGCCTTCCAGCACACCTACGATTTCGAAGTAGGCTCGGGCGACGTCGAGGAAAACGGCGGCAAGGTCGATTTCCAGTTCGTCTACTCGCGTAACCAGCTGTTCGCGCCGTATGTCGGCGTCGGCGCCGGCTACCTCCGTTCGAAGGTGGGCGGTGGCGACAGCCAAGGCGAATCGTTCTTCGATGCCGGCGTCGGTTTCAACAGCTACCCGTTTGGCACGACTGCCGTCGGTGTCATGTCCGACCTGCGTTATCGCTGGTTGGATGATGACAACTCCGACAACATCGAAGACGTGATCCTCCGCGTCGGCCTCGTCGTGCCGTTCGGTACGGCGGCGAGCAAGGCTGCTGCTGCTGCTCCTGTCGCCAGCAAGCCAAGCTCGGGCACGGACGTGAAGACCCTCGGCGCTGAGCGTCGCTTCTCCGACGTTCTGTTCGGCTTCGACCAGTCGACGCTGACGTCGACTGCGCAGAGCACGCTGGACAACGCCGCTTCGACGATCAACGAACTGGCCGAGCAGCATCCGTCGCTCAAGGTCAAGGTTGACGGCCATACCGACTGGGTCGGCACCGATGGCTACAACCAGGCTCTCGGCGAACGCCGCGCCAATGCGGTCAAGCAGTACCTGGAGCGTAAGGGCGTTGCGACGGATCGCATCGACACGACCTCTTACGGCGAGTCCAAGCCGGTCGCGACCAACGAGACCGATGAAGGCCGCGCTCTGAATCGTCGTGCTGAAGTCCGCACGACGGCCGAGAAAGAGTAAGCCGTAGTCAGTAGATCAAAACCCCGCTGCGTGAGCAGCGGGGTTTTTTTGTGGGGGCAGGATCGTGCTTGGACCCAGCCCCGCCGTGCATGTGCGCACGGCGTATTGGAGGGGCCTTACAGCGTCGGTGCGATGCGCTGGCCGGGCTGACGGTGTGCTGGGCTGCGATACTCGAGCACCGGTGCCGATGGCTGGAGCATTGGCACAGGGGCCACCGGTGGCTGCCAGTTCTCAATACTGCGCAGGCTCAGCTCGGCCAGCAGGTTGATGTGCGGTTGATCGGCATTGAGCGCGGGGACATACCGCAATGCCTGACCTCCGGCCTGACAGAAGTCCTTGCCGTAGCGAAGTGAGACTTCTTCCAGGGTCTCCAGGCAATCTGCCGAGAAGCCTGGGCAGATCACGTCGAGGTTGCGCAGGCCCGAGCGCGCAAGTTCAACCACGCGTTCCTCGGTATAGGGCGAGAGCCACTGCGCGCGGCCGACCCGCGACTGGTAGCTGACGCTCCACTGCCCGGCGGTCAGATCCAGCGCCGTCGCCACGCGCTTCGCGGTGTCCTCGCAGTAGTTGAAATACGGATCGCCAGCATCGCAGTATTGCTTGGGAATCGAGTGAAACGACATCAGCAGATGCTCGCCGCGCTCGCCTTCGGCCCAGTGTGCGTGCACCGATGCGGCCAGCGCCTGGATGTACCGATCATCGGCGTGATAACTGTGGACGCTGCGCAGTTCTGGAATCCAGCGCTGCGTCTTGTAGTGCGCCATCACCGCATCGAGCACGGCAGCCGTCGTCGTCGCGGAATACTGCGGATACAGCGGCAGGATCAGGATTCCGCGCGCTCCGCGTGACTCCAGTTCCTGCAAGGCCTGCGCAATCGATGGATTGCCATAGGTCATGCCCAGAGCGACCGGTACCTGCGGGCCGAGGTGTTCTTGCAGTGCTGCGCATTGCTGACGGCCGATCGCGAGCAAGGGTGAGCCGTCCTTGGTCCAGATGCTCTGATAGGCATGTGCGAGCTTGAGCGGGCGCAGGGGCAGGATGACGCCGTAGAGGATAGGCAGCCAGATCGCGCGCGGGATCTCGACGACCCGCTGGTCGCTGAGGAACTGGCGGAGGTAGCGACGGATCGCCGCGGGCGTCGGCGCGTCCGGCGTTCCGAGATTGGCCAGCAGGACGCCAACGCGCCCCGTGGTCGGTGTTGAGTCGATGACAGTGTCGAATGCAGGTATCTGGTTCATCGCTGCATTTTAGCGGGCTATGCCTGACGCGTTGCATCTCGACCGGCGAATAGCGTCTGTCAGTGCCCCAGCGTTCTGCTCTTTCGACGCGCAAAGTAATCGTGGTACGCCGCCATCGCCTTGTTGCCGAGTATCAGCATGATCGGCAGGTTCACCGCGAGCATGAAGCCGAGGGCGACGGTGCTCATGGTGTCGAGCTCGGCATCGGTGCGGATGATCCCCAGGCAGGTCACGACAACCACCGCGCACCAGCCCCAGCGATATGGTGCGACCCAGCGCGTCCCGAGCAGATAGACGATGCCCTGTTCGCCGTAATAGCTCCAGGTGATCACGGTCGAGATCGCAAAGGCCCAGACCGCGAGCGTGATCAACCATTTGCCGAGACCGGGATGAGCGGAGTCAAAGGCTTTTGCCGTCAGAGTGGAGCCGGGATAGTCGGCAAAGATGCCGTCCTCGACGACCTGTGGCGCAGTCGTTGCCTGCTGCGGTCTCCAGCGGATGCTGCGGCCTTCGGCACCGGCCACGATGTTGCCGAACAACTTGGCGCGCTGACCATCCGCTGCCTGAGTGACGACGAACACCTGATCGCCAGCCAGCAGGTCGGGGCTGATGGTCGGTGCCAGTGTGATCGTGTCGGGTGCCCAGTGGCCCGCCATCTTTTCAATGAGTACCGGCGGCTGTTCCCAGGTGATTACGGCGCCGCGATTCCAGACGCCGCTGATCAGGATCACCAGTGCTGTCATCGTGCAGACGACAAGGGTGTCGATGAACGGCTCCAGGCCCGCAACGACGCCTTCGGTCACCGGCTCCGGTGTCTTCACGGCAGCGTGGGCGATGGGTGCAGACCCCAATCCCGATTCAGACGAGAACAGCGCGCGCTTCATCCCGAAGATGAATGCGGTGCCCAGGCTTGCGCCGATGAACGCCCCCTTTGCCTCAGCGGGGGCGAACGCCGACTCGAAGATCAGCGCGAAGACACCCGGCACGTGTTCGATATTCACTGCAAGCACGTAAAGACCCGCAATCACGTACAAGCCGCACATCAGTGGCACCAGCACGCCCGCAATCTGGCCGATGCGCCGGATGCCGCCAAGGATGACGGCACCCACCAGCGCGGCCATGACCAGACCGGAGATCCACGCAGGCACGCCGAAGTAGGCGCGCGTGACCTCGGCCGCATTCCAGGCCTGGAACATGTTGCCGCCGGTGATCGCGAACAGAATCAGTGCAACTGCGAAGACGCCACCGAGTACGAGGCCGACGCCAGCGAGACGCGGGGAGAGTTCGGCAAGGCCACGCTTGCAGACCCACATGGTGC
>JALYJV010000053.1 GCA_030775105.1 Pseudomonadota bacterium
GGAACGGATACCGCTGCGGATGACGCTGATGCAGCTGCGACAGATCGAAGCCGTCGGCGGCGAGGGTGAGGCGGTGCAGCGTCATGGGGCCTGAGTCATGCCAACTGGAGATCAAGCCCGAGAATACTGCCCGTTTCCGGGCAGTGCATTGCTTATACGTAACGCTTGAACGCCAGCGTACCGTTGGTCCCGCCGAAACCGAAGGAATTCGACAGGGCGATCTCCAGCTTCGCCTCGCGCGCAACGCCAGGTACGTAGTCGAGATCGCAGCCTTCGTCCGGATTCTCAAGGTTGATCGTCGGCGGCAGGATCTGATCGCGGAGTGCGAGCAGCGAGAAAATCGCTTCGATGCCACCCGCAGCACCGAGCAGATGGCCGGTCATCGACTTGGTCGAACTGACCGCGACCTTGCTTGCGTGCTGTCCCAGCGCACCCTTGACTGCGAGCGTTTCGGCAACGTCGCCGGCCTGCGTCGAAGTGCCGTGGGCATTGATGTAGCCGACCTGCTCCGGATTGATCTGTGCGTCGCGCATCGCATTCTGCATGCACAAACGCGCACCGCGACCGTCTTCCGGCGGCAGCGTGATGTGGAAGGCATCGCTGGACATGCCGAAGCCGATGATTTCGCCGTAGATGCGTGCGCCGCGCTTCTTCGCCGCTTCAAGCTCTTCGAGCACGACGACGCCGGCACCGTCACCGAGGACGAAGCCATCGCGATCCTTGTCCCAAGGCCGGCTGGCCCGGGTCGGATCGTCGTTACGGGTCGACAGCGCGCGCGCCTGGCAAAAACCCGCCATGCCGGCCGGTGCCGAACCGGCTTCACCGCCGCCTGCAATGTAGACGTCAGCATCGCCGGACTGGATCAGGCGCGCACCGAGGCCGATGCTGTGCGTCGCCGTCGTGCAGGCGGAGACGATCGCGAAGTTCGGACCGGAGATGCCGAGATCAATGGTGATGTAGCCGGAGATCATGTTGATGATCGAGGCCGGCACGAAGAATGGCGAGACCTTGCGCGGTCCGCCGGAATGCAGCTTGCCGCATTCCTCTTCTATGGTGCCGATGCCGCCGATGCCCGAACCGACGCAAACGCCGATGCGTTCACGGTTGGCGTCGGTGATCTCGAGGCCGGCGTCCTTGACCGCCTGCTTGGCGGCGGCGACGCCATAATGGATGAACGGATCGGTCCTTTTGACCTCTTTTGCGCCCATCCAGTCTTCGGGCTTGAAGTCTTTGACCAAGCCCGCGAATTTGGTGGTGTAGGCCGACACGTCGAATCCCGTGATCGGCCCAATCCCCGATTTGCCCGCAAGAATGTTCTTCCAGGCCGTATCGACATCGTTGCCCACAGGCGAAACGATCCCGAGGCCGGTGACGACAACGCGTCTGCGGCTCATAGCAAATCTCTGATTCGGAAGGGAGTGCTGTTGTGTAAGGCCCAGAACTTAACCAGGGCTTAGCCCTGGTTGGTGTGCGCCTTGATGTACGTCAGAACGTCACGGAACGTAACGATCTTCTCGGCTTCTTCGTCAGGGATGTCGATCTCGAACTCTTCTTCGAGCGCCATCACCAGTTCAACGGTGTCTAGCGAATCGGCGCCCAGATCTTCAACGAAGGAGGCCTCGGGGGTGATCTGATCTTCGCCAACCGACAGCTGTTCAGCAATGATCTTTTTGACCTTCTCTTCAAGCGTGCTCATGCGTGACTCCGCAGTTTTTTGGTGTGAAAAGCCGGCGTATTGTAGATGAAGCCGCCGGGTGAAACAGAATAACTATTTTCATATCTGAAAACAGATACTTAACTCATGTACAAACCACCATTCACGTGGATGGTTTCGCCACTGATGTAGCCCGCCTCGGTCGAGGCCAGGAAAGAAACGGCGGCTGCGATGTCCGTCGGCGTCCCCAGACGCTGGGCCGGAACCCGGGTCAACAGGGCCTGCCGCGTTTCGTCATTCAGCGCCTTGGTCATGTCGGTGTCGATGAAGCCCGGTGCGACCACATTCACGGTGATCCCACGTGAGCCGATTTCCTGCGCCAGCGCCTTGCTGAAGCCGACCAGGCCGGCTTTGGCCGCGCAATAGTTGGCCTGGCCGGGATTGCCCATCGCGCCGACGACCGAACCGATGCTGACAATGCGGCCGTAGCGCGCCTTCATCATGCCGCGCAGGACAGCGCGTGACAGACGAAACACCGCAGTGAGGTCAGTCTCGATGACGTCCGACCAGTCTTCGTCCTTCATCCGCAGCAGCAGCGTGTCGCGGGTGACCCCGGCGTTGTTGACCAGCACGCTGACCGGACCGATGTCCGCGAGCAGCGCTTCGCAGGCTGCGGCATCGCGCACATCGAGCACGCGTCCCTGTCCGCCTTGGGCCGCAAGGGTTTCGCTGATCGCCTGTGCACCGGCCTCGCTGGTTGCGGTACCGATCACGCGCGCACCTTCCGCTGCAAGGCGTTGCGCAATGGCGCTGCCGATGCCGCGACTGGCACCCGTCACCAGCACCGTCTGTTCTGAAAATCTTGCGGTCATAATCTGTGGTGTCACCCGAGTCGCACGCATCAAGGCGTGATTCTTTGTGTAATGAGCTGCATTTTCCGAGCCATGCAGCATACCACCCGGCCCGGAAACGCCATGGATTGCAGCCTATGCCGCAACCAGCGCCGACGCTGCAGCAAGACCCGCCGCATCTTCCAGTGCCTGTGCAGGCACAGACTTGTTGATGCGCTTGCTCAGACCACACAAAACCTTGCCCGGGCCGCATTCGAGAAACAGCTGCACCCCATCGTCGATCTG
>JALYJV010000054.1 GCA_030775105.1 Pseudomonadota bacterium
CGCCCCACACAACCAGTCCAGCATCGGCTCCAGCAGGCGATACCGCAGCATCAGCTGCTTGACCAGATCCGGCGAAAGCACGGTCGCATCATCCAGCGGCGCGGAAGCAATGAAGTCCTTGCGACGCAGATCATCGATCAGCTCGTGATCCGGGTCGTACCCGCGTGGTGGCCGCACAAGTGAATCGCCGCCGAGCTCGAAATGCTTGAGTAGGGCCGGATCGCGCGTTGCCTTCTTCCAGCTTGCCGGATTGCTGACCATGTAGTCGCGTACGCGCTTCACGCTCGGCGGTTGCGGATGCCAGATGCCACCACCGAGAAAGCACGCACCCGGTTCGAGGTGCAGATACAGACCCGGCGCGTCGAGTCGGCCGGGGGAGGCATTGCCCGCCTCGCCACGCGCCGTTGCCTTCGTCGCTGCGTGCGCGAAGTACATGCCGACATGGGTCTTGTACGGACGCTTGTCGTTGGAGAAGCGCACATCGCGGTGAATGCGGAACAGCGAGCCACCGACCGTCTTCGGATTCGCCATCAGCTGCGGACTCAGCGTGTGCAGCGGCTCGATCAGATCCGTGATCAGGCGTTGTGCAGGCTGTCTGACCTGCGTCTCGTAGCGCGACTTGTTGTCGAGAAACCATTCGCGTGAATTGTTCCTGGCCAGTGCGCGCAGAAACGCGAACAGGTCCTTGCTGAAATACGCTTGCGGCTGCGCCATGGCGCTCCTGCTCCATCTCGAGATTCTGGTGAATTGGATCACCCGGATTCTGCTCACAAACATGCCTGCTGAACAGGTAGCGCTGGCGGCAGCGAAAGCTGGCACTATTCAGTCCCCCAACTTTGCTGATGCTGCTATGCCTGCTTTTCAATTCGGCAACGAATGCGCCCAGGCCGCCCGGCTGAACCCCGGCCTTGGGCACCGCGGCTGGTGCAGTGCAACATGAGCACGCAGCACTGGGTCGAATCAGGGGGCATCCGCCTCGCGGCGCGCAGCTGGGGCGACGCGGGCAATCCGACGATCATCCTCGTGCACGGCTATCCCGATTGCAGCCATGTCTGGGATGCCGTCGCGCAGCAACTATCGCGCGATTTCCACGTCATCGCCTATGACGTGCGCGGCGCTGGCGAGTCGGATGTGCCGAAGGCGCAGCGCGACTACGCGCTGGCGCAGCTCGCGGCGGATACCGTTGCCGTTGCCGATGCACTGGCACCGGACAAGCCCTTCCATCTGGTCGGCCACGACTGGGGTTCGATCCAGTCGTGGGAAACCGTGACGACGCCCGAACTGCAGACGCGCATTGCCTCGTACACCAGCATGTCCGGGCCCTGTCTCGATCACGTCGGCCACTGGTCTCGGGCCCAGCCCAGCAGCGGCAGCCGGCTGACCCGCTTCTTCACGCAGCTGCGCCAGTCCTGGTACATCGCCGCGTTCCAGCTGCCGGGCGCACCACTGGCATGGAATCTGGGCATGGCAAAGCTCTGGCCGCGCGTGCTGCTCAAGACCGAAGGCATCCGGGTCGAACCCAGCCCGAGCCAGCTCAAGGACGGCCGCAACGGCATCAATCTGTACCGGGCCAATGTCCTGCCATGCCTGCTCAGGCCGCGTGAACGCCACACCGAAGTCCCGGTGCAGCTGCTGGTGGCGCTGCGCGACCCCTACGTACAGACAGCATTGTTCGAAGGCCTGACGCGCTGGGCGCCGAAGCTCTGGCGGCGCGTCATGGACAAGATGCACTGGATGCCCTTGAGTGCGCCGGTCGAGGTGGCCGAACACATCGCCGAATTCGTGCAGTTTGCCGATGGCGGCCCTGAGAGCGACGCACTGCGCGCCGCGCGCGTCGTCGAAGCCTGATCGCGCACGAACGCCGCATGAGTTCACACCGCGAAACGCCAGAGGCTCCGGACACTGCGCGTCTGGCGAGTGAAGTGTTCGCGCACAAGTTCTTTGCGCCGACCGCATTTCCCGGCACGGTGCGACGCGACGAACTGCTCGCACGACTCTTCCGCGATCCGGCCTATGGCGTCATCGTCGTGCAGGCACCCGCCGGGCACGGCAAGTCGACCTTGCTGCAGCAGGCCAAGGCGGCGAGCGAGGTCGGTGGCGCGCTGACCGGCTGGATGTCCTTCGACGAATCCGACAACGACATGCGTCGCTTCACCGCGCATGTCAGCGCATTGATCCGCAGTCTCGGTGGCGACACCCCCGATCGCAGTCCGGCGCAGAGCATCCGCCGTCGCCTGTCGGACTGGGTCGCCAGCACGCTGGTGCAGTTGAACCGGCCGATCTGGCTGTTCTTCGACGAGTTCCAGGCCCTGCGCAGCCCCGAAGTGCTGGGCATGTTTCGCGATCTGCTCGAACGCATCCCCGAAAACGTCACGCTGATGATCGGCACGCGGGAGATGCCGGAGATCGGCCTCGCGCGTCTGGTCGTCAACAATCACGCGCTGGTGCTGCGCGCAGACGAACTGCGCTTCTCGCCGGAAGAGGCCGAAGCCTTCTTCAAGCAGGCCAAGGAACTCAGCATCAGCCGCAACGAGCTCGACACCATCTATCGCCAGACCGAAGGCTGGCCGGCGGCGATGCAGCTGTTCCGTCTGAGCCTTGCGAGCCCCGCCGTACGCAAATCGCTGGGCGACCTCAGGGTGTCACGTCCGCGTGAGCTGGCCGAGTATCTGGCCGACAACGTCCTGACGCTGCAAACGCCGCGCATCCAGGAATTCCTGCGGCGCACTTCGGTGCTGACGCGCCTGTCCGCAGCGCTCTGCGACCACGTCACCGGCTGGCAGGACTCGCAAAGCATCCTGCTGTTCCTAGAGCGCTCGGGCCTGTTCCTGCGCTGCCTCGACTCCGACCTCTGCTGGTTCCGCTACCACACCCTGTTTTCGTCTTTCCTCGCCGAGCAGCTGCGCGTCGAATCGGAAGACGATGTCACCGACGTGCATAGCCGCGCCGCCGAATGGTTCGAGCACCACGGCATGTTCGAGGACGCCGTGCATCATTCGATCGCGGCCAACAATCATGCGCAGGCCGCGGACACGATGAGCCACTGGGCGGATCGCCTGATTCTCGATGCCGAGCTGAGCACCGTCGAGCGCTGGTCGGATGCGCTGCCGCTCGACGAGATCGAGAAACGTCCGGAGCTGGCCGTGAAGATCTGCTGGGCGCTGGTGTTCCTGCGCCGCATGCACAAACTGAAACCCATACTCGACGCGCTCGCGGCGCAGACCGAGGAACACCTCGATACCGATGTCATCCTGACGATGCGCGCACTGATGGACGACGACATCCCGCAGAGTTTCGAGCGTGCGCAGAAGATCTCCTTCGTCGATCAGAAGCCAGAAGGCTTTCGTGCCTTCGAGCTGGGCGCGGCGGCCAATGTCAGCGCTTTCCACGCGGTCTGCAGCGGCGACTACGACACGGCCCGTTCGCACCTCGCTCTCGCGCGCTCGTTCAGCCTGCATGGCAACGCCGCGTTCAGTGGCGGCTATACCGTTGGCGTCGTCGGCATGAATCTGACGACACAGGGCAAGATCGACCAGGCGCTGGAACAGTATCGCAGCGGCCTTGCCGAGCAGCATATCGATCTTGAGAAATCATTCGCTTCGGCGTCGCTCGTTGCCTGTTATGTGCAAGCCCTGTACGAGAGCAATGCACTGGAACATGCCGAGGCGATGTTCCGTCAGTTTCACGATGTGATCGTCAACGGCGTGCTGCTGGATTTTCTCGCGCAGGGTTATATCGCGATGATCCGCACGCAGGACGCGCTCGGCAATCCGCCACGTGCCGAAGACCTGCTTGCCGAAGCCGACGAAATCGCCTACACCGCAAACTGGCCACGCCTGACGCGCCTGATCGCCTGGGAACGCGTGCGCCGTCTACTGATGACCGGCGACACCTCGCGTGCCCAGGTCGTCGCCAGCCGCATCCCCAAGGCGCCGCCGCCGAATCTGCCGGAGGGCACCTCGCTGTACTCGGAGATCATCGAGGGTGAGAGCATCGGCCGCCTGCGTCTGGCCATACACAGCGGCCAGTACGATATGGCGACCGCACAGCTGTCGGACGAGCTGACGCTGGCGCAGCGCAAGGGCCGCATCTATCGCCTGATCCGCCTACTGGTGCTCGATGCGATCCTGCAGCGCCGACGCAACAACGACAACCAGGCCCATCGCAGCATGCGCCGCGCGCTGCAACTGGCAGCACCCGCCGGCGTGTTCCGCCTGTTCCTCGACGAGGGCAAGGACATCATCCCGTTGCTGCGCGATGCCTATGCGTCCTTCGGCAAGGACAGCGCCGACACCAGCGGCAGCACACTGGATGAAAGCTCGGAACTCCTGCGCGGATTCATTGCGCGCCTGCTCGAAGCCGCCGGAGAACAGGCGATCGTCGCAACGCGCAGCAGCGACAGCGTGTTCCAGCCGCTCGAAGCCCTGACCGATCGCGAGCGCGAAATCCTCGTCTACCTCGGCAACGGCGTCTCCAACAAGGAAATGGCGCGGCGCCTGTTCGTCTCCGAGAACACGATCAAGTTCCACCTCAAGAACGTCTACTCCAAGCTCGGCGTCAGCAGCCGGCTGCAGGCGATCAACGCGGCGCGGCAGATGGGGATACTGGTTTAGGTGGGGTCCGGGTGGATGTTGCGGCGCGCTGACTGTTACCGATATTCCCGGCTGCTCAGGCTCACCGCATTCCTGCGACAGCGCTTCTCGTTTCATCGCTGAATGCCTCGAATTCCTCTTCCGTTATCAACTGCATCCTTCTCATTTCAGCGAGCTTCGACAGCGCGTTGGAGCGACGCAGGTCATCGAACGCGCGTCCAATCTGCTTATCGCCTTGCTCAATCAGGCCGAAAATCGTCAGATAACGCTCATGGCTCATGCCAACCTGCTCCGACGCCGCCCGTGTTACCTCCTGCAGGATGCGGCTGCAGATACGTTCGAGCGCCAACGGCTTCAGCTTGCTGAGCCGCCGCCAGTCAGCCTCGGCGATCTGCATCATCGTTGCGACACCCGCTGCCCCGTATCGACCGGATATTCGCCGCAGCTAAGCGAGCGCAAGCACATCGGTCGAATACGATGATCGGGATTCACTGGACGCTTCCGCCAAAGCGCTCCTTGAATCCTGCGCGAGCTTCGCCAATGAACACCGACAGCTGATCTTCCTCAACGCGCTGGACGCGAACACCAAGGCGCGACGCGACTGTGCTCAGTAAATCGGCAACCTGCGCTGTTGAAATGAGCAGCTTCTTCGGGAGATGCGGTGCCTCAGACTCGCCAGATCTCAGCAGGCGCCGCGCCGCGAGCTCTGAAGGCTCTTTCGATCGAACCGGAAAGAACTCCGAACCCAGGATATAGCAGCTCGCAGCATCCATAAGCGCGATGACGTTGAAGTCACCATCAGCTTCAGTTTGCACCGGAGCGTCGTTCAGCTTAAAGACGATCCATGCCTCATTGACCTGGAACTGATTCGGATGAAGCATTCTCACTACTCCTTGTCGAGAACCCCAGCGAGAGTGTAGAAAAAATCCGGTACTGCCTCCACGCTTTGAATCAGGAGGGAGCTCGCCCGCAGCAGGGTATTCAATCTTCTGAGCGACGTCTGACGCGGCTGTTGTGAATCTATTCAACCCAGGTTCGGCGGTGCTTGGAGTTTCTCTACAGCCTCAACGCCAATTAGTTGGAACACGGAACGCCGTATAACCTGGCGCGGCTTCCGTATAACCCGGACAGGACTGCACAACATCCATGAAAAACATGGAGTTGGGCATATCCAGAATAATTAACACGGAATCGAACATGGACATCGGCACACCCCCAGGACTCTAGGATCGAGCGCATTACCAAAACAGGTGCGGCGACCTGCCTGAGCCGGATTAGACGACGTATCGGGCCTCGTCCCAAACGCCTGCTCTCTGCGTGGGCATCGTTGGAACATCCACAACGATGCGTGAGCATGCTCAGCCGTCGAGCATCTCGCGATTGCCCTTGCGGAACTGCACGAACCAGTCGATGGCTTGCGGTTCCATCATCAGCGCCCGGCTCGCGGCGCGGTCGGGCGGCACGCCGCTGAGGATGCGCCGCACCGGCACTTCCATCTTCTTACCGGTCAGGTTGTACGGGATATGCTCGACTGCATAGATCTGATCCGGAACGTGGCGTGGACTGAGTTCGGTGCGCAGATGACGCGCGATGTGAGCGCGCAAGCGCTCGCCGAGTTCCGCGCCTGGCGCAAGCTGGACGAACATCGGCATGAAGAAGCGGCCACCGGCGAGCTCGCAGCAGACGATGATGCAGTCCTGCACTTCCTCGATGCGCTCCAGGCTGCGATAGATTTCCGATGGTCCGATGCAGACCCCGTAGCGATTGAGCAGCGAATCCGAACGGCCATCGATGTACAGGCCGCCACGGCGGTTGATCCGGGTGTGATCGCCATGGCGCCAGACACCGGGATAGGTCGAGAAATAGGCTTCGCGATACCGTGCGTCGCCCGGGTCGTCGCAGAACCGCAGCGGCATCGACGGAAACGGCTTGACCAGCACGAGTTCGCCGACGGTATCGACGACCGGCCGGCCGTGCTCGTCCCAGACCTGCAGATCCATGCCCAGGCCGCGAGTCTGGATCTCTCCGGCATAGACCGGCTGGGTCGGCGTTGCCGCAGCAAACGCCGATGCCGCTTCGGTACCACCGCTTTGAGAAGTCACCCACAGATCGGCCTTGACCTGCCGGTAGAACCACGCAAAGGTTTCGGGTGCCGAAGGCGAACCTGCAAGCAGCACGGATCTGAGCGCGGTCAGGTCGAAGACGTTGGCCGGCGCAATGCCGCGGGTCTGCATGTTCTGCACATAGCCGGGGCTCACGCCCAGCGTCGTGATCTGGGTCTGCTCGGCAATGCGCCACAACACGGTCGGATCCGGCGCGGTCGGACAACCGTCGTACATCACCACGGCAGCGCCCTGCAGGAGGCTGGCGATCAGCACGTTCCACATCATCCAGCCTGACGACGAATAGAACAGCACGCGTGAACTGCTGTCGAGATTCAGATGGAATGCGGTCAGCTTGTAGTGCTCGACCAGCATGCCGACATGACTGTGCACCACCGCCTTCGGCAGCCCGGTGGTACCTGAAGAGAACAGCACCCACAACGGGTGATTCCAGGCGACGCGCTCGAAACGGAACGTCTCGCGATCCACGTCCGGCTGATCGAGCAGCTCGCTCCAGCGGATGGCGCCGTTGACGACGGGCGCAGCGTCGGGATTGAGATACGACAGACTGATGACGTGTTCGAGGCTGTCGAGCTCCCTGACCAGCGCCTGCGCCACATCGGCACGAGCGTGATCGCTGCCGCCGTAGCGATAGCCATCGACGATGAACAACAGCTTCGGCCGTGTCTGCGCGAAGCGATCGATCACCGCACTGGCACCGAACTCCGGCGCGGCCGCGGACCATACCGCGCCGATGGCGGTGGTCGCCATCATCGCGATCGCGGTCTCGGGAATGTTCGGCATGTAAGCGCCGACGTGATCGCCGGGCTTGATCCCGAGCGCACGGAGCTGCTCGGCGAGGATGCGGACCTGCCGGCCGAGCTCACCTAGCGTCATCACTGACGGCGCTCGAAGCTCCGAGGAATGAAAGAACGCCGGCGCGTTGGGTGTCTGCGCCTCATGGCGCAACAGGTGCTCTGCGTAGTTGACCCTCGATCCTTCGAACCAGCGCGCGCCGGGCATCTGCAGCGTACTCAGCACGCGCTCGTACGGGGTGTCGGACTGGATCGAGAAGTAGTCCCACAGCGTGGCCCAGAACGTTTCGAGTTCATCAACCGACCAGCGTCGCAACGCCTCGTAGTCGGCCATCGCCAATCCGCGCTCCCGCGCCAGCCAGGCGCGGAATCGCTCAATGCCGGACGCCGCCGCGTACTCGGG
>JALYJV010000055.1 GCA_030775105.1 Pseudomonadota bacterium
ACACAAGGTCGTCGCCCGCTGAGCCCAAGTATTGACTCTGGACCCCGGTCCAGGGTTTAGCATGGCGCCATGCAAACCCTGAAAATCAGTCAACTGGCTAATGCGGCCGGCGTCGGCATCGACACGATCCGCTACTACGAACGCAGCGGCCTGCTGCCAGAACCGGCACGACGCGCATCGGGCTATCGCGACTATCCGGTACAGATGGTCGAGCGCCTGCGCTTCATCCGCCGTGCCAAGGCGCTCGGCTTCAGTCTCGAAGAAATTACGCAGCTGCTGGCGCTGTCCGACCGGCGCTCAGACAGCGCCGAGATCAAGCAGCTGGCAAAAACCCGCCTCGCCGCACTGGACCACAAGCTCGCGGAGCTGCAGCGCGTGCGAGATGCGCTGCACCAGGTCACCGATGCCTGCCCCGGCCACGGCGCAAGCAGCGCCTGCCCCATTCTCGGTGCTCTGTCCGGAGATGAACATGAGTGAGCGTTGCTGCAAGCACGCGCCCGGACCGGTTCCGGCAAACGCCGATGCGGGGCATGCCCACCCTATCGCCTTCGGTGTCGCCACGCTCTGCGGCGATGTCGCCGCGCAAGCTGATGACAAATGGTTGATGTCACGCAATCTCAAAAACTGTCACTGATCCGATGAGCACTGAACAGAATCGCTACATTCCTGCCCTCGGCTATCACTGGCTCACCGGACTGTACGACCCCGTCGTTGCGCTGACCACACGCGAGCGCAGCTTCAAGTCCGGATTGCTGAAGCAACTCAGCCCTGTATGCGGCCAGCATGTGCTGGACCTCGGCTGCGGCAGCGGCACCCTGGCACTGATGCTGCTGGCAGCGACTCCCGGCCTGCGCGTTACGGGCGTCGACGGCGATCCAGCGATGCTCGCGCAGGCACGGCGCAAGGCAGCAAAGGCCGGACAGACCGTACAGCTCGATCGGGCCCTGGCGCAGCAACTGCCGTACGCCGATTGCACGTTTGATTCGGCGGTCTCCAGCCTGTTCTTCCATCATCTCGACCGCAGCACCAAGATCGCCGCGATGCGCGAAACCTGGCGCGTGCTCAAGCCCGGCGGCAGCTTCTATGTCGCTGACTGGGGACGCGCCGCGAATCCACTGATGCGCCTGGCTTTCCACGGCATCCAGTTGCTCGATGGCTACCCGACGACGGCAGACAACGTCGCTGGCAAGCTGCCCGCGTTCATGCTCGAAGCCGGCTTCGAAAGTGCGCAGGAACTCGACCGCTACAGCACGATATTCGGCACGATGAGCCTGTACCGCGCGATCAAGCCCGTCTAAAGTCGGCCGTCATGAGCAAGGTCATCAACCTCCGGCAGTTCCGCAAGCGCAAAGCCCGCGAGGACGAAGCGCAGCAGGCTGCAGAGAACCGGGCGCGCTTCGGCCGTACCAAGACGCAGAAGGAACAGGATGTGCTTGAAGCGGAAGCAGCGCAGCGCCGACTGGATCAGCTCAGGCGCGAAGCTGCCGACGAATCGCCAGAGCAATAGAAAAGGGCGGGAATACCCGCCCTTTTCATTGCAGCTTGCCTGGCTTTAAAAGCGCAGCGCGGCGGAGACGCGGATGCTGCCGTCATCACCGTCATTGACCGTCACGTACTGCAGCTGGCCACTGATAACCGGCGTGAAGAAGTAACGCGCATTGACACCATAGTTGGTGTCGTCGTCGGCAAACGAGGCTCCCGCTCCCACGCTCAGCATGCGGTTAAAGTAGTAGTCGCCGCTGATGCCGATGACATCGTCGTCGGCCTCGTCGAGCATCGTCAGAGAGGCTTCGAGATTGACCGCTGTGTCGCCGACGAGCTTGGTGACGTACTTGCCCTCGATGACGATGTCGTTGCTCTCTTCGGCACCCGGGAGATCGACATCGACGCGATCGACGCCGGCGGCGACGCGCAGGCCCGGCATCACGATATAGCCGATACGGCCGCTGATCGTGTCGGAATCCGTGCCGTCGAAATCGGTCGAGCTGTAGCCGCCGCGGAGATAGATCTTGTCGAAGTAGAACTCGCCCTGAACGCCGATCGTGTCGACATCGGCATCATCGAAGGTCGCGTAGCCAACGCCGATATTGCTCGAGTACATCAGAAACGCCGCCTCAGCCAGCGGCATGCCCGACGTGATGACCGGAGCAAGGTGATAGGTGAAGCTCGCATCAAGGATGGAATCGTCGTTGAGATCCGTATCGGTGTAGCCAACTTCCCCTTCCATCTGATAATTCTGGGCCTGGGCAGTACCGAGACCTGCCACGGCCATCAGCGCCAGCGCAAATACAGTCTTCTTCATCCTTGAGCTCCTTCACGTTTTTATTAGTGGGTTCAGTGGCGCGATACCGTAACGCACCACTGAAGTGCAGTCTAGCCGAGCTACTGGCCGATTTCGCACCATAGAAGTGAGCGTCGGAACCAGATCTGCAAATCCGTCACTGTTCAGGGGCGGTAATGCCCCAATACAGCTCAACCGGAGGACCTGCGCTGACGGATGATTCGGTCTTCAGCGGGAACCCGCGAACGGGATCAATGCGGCGACCAGACACACGGCCGCCACCACGGTCGAAACGGTGACTGCGCTTTTCGATGCAACGGGCCAGGCGCTCGTACACAGCACATAAACGGCACCGACCAGCGACAGCGCGGCCAACGGCAAGGTCAGCGCCAGGGCGATACTCGACGCAGCCCAGCCGATCACCAGCATCCATGCCGCCAGCCCTCCGAGTGCGCACCCCCACAGCGACGGGCGCTGCCATTTGCCGGCGTGCGCGCGATGCAGCAACAGACACCATAGCGGCGTGTTCAGCACGCACGCCCAGCTCAGCAAACCCAGGCTCATGGCAGCGCACCCGGCCTGGATCGGAGCAGGACGAATCCCGCGGCGCCAATCAGCAGCGCCAGCGGCGGTATGCTCAGGCCAGCAACCGGCGCATGGAAGAATCCGCCTGCAAGCACAGCAGCCACGAGGCCGGTCGCCGCAGCCCGCCGGCTCCACGCACCGGCAACGACTGCCGGCAAGGCAACGAAGAGCACCAGCAACCACATGCCTTGAGCGGCGCCGCGCAGTTCGCCTGCTCCTTTGTAAGCCATGCCAAAGCTGACGCAGACCGCGACCGTCCATGTGACCCAGCCCACGACCAACTGAGGCCGCGACACTCCGGCACGCTGCTTCTTCTTCGCTCGCCTGGGTCGACGCTTGCGGACACGCGCAGCATCGAGCAGGGGCAGCAACGCCGCCATCAACAGCGCGAATCCGACCATGGCGATCACCACGGCGGCTGCCGAAGCCGGATGCCGCCACCAGCCCAGCACCGCGTTCACGATGAGCGCAAGCGATGTGGCGGCCATGATCACGCGCCAGGCCAGATCAGCACGCGGCAGGAACGCCAGCGGTACTCCAAGCACCAACCACAGGATCAGATAGGTGCGGGCACCGTAGCCCCCACTGCCCTCCAGCAGCGGCCATGCCCGCCCCTGCCACAGGCAGATCGACGCCACGCCCAGCAGCGCCAGCCACGCTCCGCCGTACAAGCCGACGAACGCGCGCTCCAGGCGGGTCAAGCTTCACCGCCGTTGCGCTGGCGATCGAGCCACAGCCAGGTGCCGGTGATCGACAACAGCGCCGGCATCAGGCCGAGGATGAAGTACAGCCATTTGAGCGCGAGACCGCCGAAGTCCCCGAAGTGCAAGGGCTCCATCAGGCCGGTGAAGCGTGCCAGCGGCTTCATGTCGGACGGCCGGTCGCGCTTGATCAGCTCGCCACTTTCCAGGCTGTACTGCACGCTACCGTAGGCGCCGAGCAGATCGCGTGCCGGTCCGCTGAAGCCGGCTTCGGCACGCGCTTCGCCCAGACGCCTGAGTTGCACGCGCGCGATCGACACGTCGGGCAGATCCATCTTCGCCTTGTGATAGAGCACGTCGACGGACTGCATCACGGCGGGAACCATAGTCTGTTCACCAGCAACCAGCTTCTTGCTTGAGCTTCCGGGCGGACTACTCAAGTGCTTCACCGCGCCGGTAAACACCGGCAGCAAACCCAGCCAGGCGCCGGTGAATGCGATCAGGATGTGAAACAGCAAGGCCCAGATGCCGATGACCTTGTGTGCGTCGGATAGCATCAGCCGCACGCTGCCGCGCCAGCGCTGGGAGAACAGATCCTTGACGATCTTCTGATGGATCAGGATGCCGGTCACGATCAGCACCAGCATCACGACGCCCAGAAAGCCGACGATCCAGCGCGGACCGAAGAACAGGAACACATGCAGGCTGCGGATGAACTGTCCGAGTTCGCTGTCGACCGACCCGAGGACCGCGCCGGTATCCGCGCGCGCAAGGAGCTTGATCCGCATGCCTTCGACATCTTCCGCCGTGATCGCGTAGGCCGGCATCTGCGCAGTCGGCACCGCGATGGAACCAACCTTCAATTGCGGATCGTACTGGCCAATATCATTCAGTACCGCGTCGAAACCGATCGGCGCGTCAACGCCCGGCGCCGCCCGCGCAATCGGATTGGCCCACAGGTCTATCTCATGCTTGAAGACGACAATCGCGCCGGAAAAACAGACGACGAACAGCAGCACGCCGGTGACGATTCCGGTCCATGCGTGAATGCTGTACAGCACCTTGGTGTTGCGCTGGCTCATTGCTGGCGATTGCCGCTCAATCGGAATCCTTTACTCAGAACCGTGCCGAGACCGTCGCGTATACCGTGCGGCTCTGCCCCGGGTTGATGCGCAGGCTGCCGCCGCTCGACGCGAAGTAGTCCTCATCCAGCGCGTTCTTCAGGTTGAGCTGGAAGCGCAGCGGCACGAGTTGGGTCGGCAGCTCATAGGCGGCGAACACGTCGACGACCATGTACTGCGGCATCGTGAAATACTCCGGACCACCCGGGGATGCCGACGGATTCGAGCCACCGTCGCGTTTGCCGACGTACTGACCGGTCAGACCGGTCGATGCGCCCTTCAGGGCACCGCCGAGCCAGCGATAGGCTGTCGTCAGGCCAACGGTGTGCTGCGGCACATTGGTGATCATCCGGCCCTCGCCGTCATCGGTATCGGCATAGGCATAGGCCAGCATCAGGCTCAGCGACGGCGTCAGCTCACCGGCGGCGTCGATCTCGAAGCCGCGCGACTCCGCACCATCGAGCAGGCGCGGTACGAAGTCTTCGACCAGCAGCACGTTATCCTTGGCGATGTCGTAGGCCGAAGCGGTCATGTTGAAACGGCTGAACTGGAACTTGATGCCGGCTTCCTTGCTGACGCCCTGCTCGGGATCGAAACTGGTCGGTGAACCCGGTGCAAAGTTGGTCGGATCGAACAGATTCGGCTGGAAGCTTTCTGAGTAGCTGACGTACAGCGATGCCCACGGCAGCGCGCGGAACACGATGCCACCGCGCGGCAGGAAGGTGCTGTCGTCGCTGACCGTCGCGCCGGGTACATCCTCGGTGACCGAGCGGCTGTCGTAGCTTTCGAAGCGGCCGCCGAGCAGCACGGTCCAGGCATCACCGATCGAGACGACGTCCTGCAGATACAGGCCGGTCGTGTCGCCCTCGTCATCGAAACGGCCGTTCTCGATGTCGACCACCTCGCGGGGATCAAGCGTGCCGTAGACCGGATTGAAGATATCGAGCGCCTCATCGACGCTCTCGTCCGCACCCTGCACGAAGCCGTCGCGACCGCCCTTGCTGCTTTCCTGGTCCACGCCGAACAGGATCTGGTGCGCCAGCGGTCCGTTCTCCAGGCGCTGCAGCACGCTGGCGGACACGTAGCGCGTCTCTGCATAGCGGCCATAGGTGCCATCGACCCGCCGGACGAGCACGGCGTTGCCCGCGGAATCTTCGGTCACGCGGCGCGGCCGCGCCTGCAGGTCGTTGCTTTCGCCGTCCTGATAGGCAGCGCGCAGACGCAGCGTGGTCGTCGGGAGCAGGTCGTACTCGATGTCGAGCTCGCCGAGGTTGATCTGTTCGTCGAGTTTTTCGAATTCCTCGCCCATGCGGCGCGCCTGCGGAATATCGGCAATGCGGTCGCCAACGACGATGGTGCCGCGATCGAACGGGCCGTTGTTGTCGGTAAATTCATAGGCCGCGGCCACGCGCAGGCGCTCGTTCTGATACGAGACGACTGGCGAGATGAAGGTGTTGTCGTACTTGCCAAAGTTGCGCCAGTAGTCGGAGCCGTCGCGGTCGACGATCAGCCTGTAGGCCAGAGTGCCGCCGGCCACCGACTGCGCCAGCGGCGCACCGACATCCAGCGACCAGCGATTGCCGCCGCGGTTGGACATCTGGTACTGGATGCGCGTGAAGTCGTCGTCGAACAGCGGCCGCTTGCTGACGACGTTAACAATACCGCCGGGCTCGACGTTGCCGTAAAGCAGCGACGAAGGTCCCTTGAGCACTTCGATGTAGTCGGTCGACGGTGTCAGGTTGCGCGACGACAGTGTGCGCACGCCGTTGCGGAAGTAGGCATTCGGCTGGAAACCACGGATCGTGATGCCGTCAGCAGTGTTGCCGAAGGTATTGGTCTGGTTGATACCGCTGACCGAGCGCAGGGCGTCATCGAGGAACACCGGCTGGAAATCGTCGATCAGCTCGCGCGGCACGACGATGATCGCCTGCGGCGTCTTGTTGATGTCCAGCGGCATCTTGCCGGCCGTCGTCGCGCGGCTGGCGCCATAGCTGTCGCCGAGCTTCTCGCCGGACACCTCGATCGTCTCCAGTTGCACCGTTTCGCGCTTGCTGCTGCGCGGCGTGGCCGCCACTTCGGCCAGCACGGCCGGCGCCTCGTCATCAACAGCGGTCACGCTGTCCTGCGCAAATGCGCCGGCACTGGCAAGCAGCAGGCTGCCAGCCGCGAAGATGGATAGCGGAAAGGATTTGCGCGGGATCGAACGGCGGACTGCTAGACAGTCGTCGCCAGCAAGCGGGAAAACCAGCACGGCACACTCCGGAAGAAAGGGGGTGCTGGCTGACCGCGAAGCGAAGCTGGCGGCGCAGTCTAATGAGAACGGTTCTCTTTAGCAACAGACGGCGCCGCCCGCTGTGGGTACTACAGGTAGCGCCAGCGTTGGCCGTCCTTGCCGTCTTCGACCAGCACACCGCGCGCCTTGAGCTCGTCGCGGATGCGATCGGACTCGGCCCACTGCTTGTTGCTGCGCGCGTCGAGTCGCTGCGCGAGCAGCGCTTCGATCTCGTCAGCCGTCGGCGCACCAGCGACCGATGAAGCCTGCGCGAACCAGGCGGCTGGATCCTGCTGCAGCAGACCGAGCAGCAAGCCGGCATCGCGCATCTGCGCCTTGATGCGCGATTTCTCGGCGGCGTCCGTCGCCTTGTTCGCCGCACGCGCCAGCTCGAACAGTTCGGCCAGCGCCATCGGCGTGTTCAGATCATCTTCGAGCGCCGCGATGAAGGCTGCCGGCGCGGTGTCGGCGCTGGCCGGCACGTCGGCCAGTTCGCGCAGTGCGCCATACAGACGATCGAGTTTCTTGCGCGCCTCGGCCACCACTTCGTCATTCCAGTCCACCGGCTGACGGTAGTGGCCAGTCAGCAGCACAAGGCGGATCACCTCGCCCGGCACGGTCTTGAGCAGCTCGTGCACGAGCAGCACGTTGCCGATCGATTTCGACATCTTCTGGCTGTCGACGTTGAGAAAGCCATTGTGCAACCAGTAGCGCGCAAAGATCTTGCCACCGTGCGCGCAGGTGCTCTGCGCGATTTCGTTTTCGTGATGCGGGAAGATCAGGTCGTGACCGCCGCCGTGGATGTCGATGGTCTCGCCCAACAGGGCTTCGGCCATCGCCGAGCATTCGATGTGCCAGCCCGGACGCCCGCGACCCCACGGCGAATCCCAGCCCGGCTGATCGTCGGTCGACGGCTTCCACAACACGAAATCACCGGCGTGTTTCTTGTACGGCGCGACTTCGACGCGGGCGCCGGCCATCAGGGCCTGCTCGTCGCGGCCGGACAGCTGCCCGTACTCCGCATAGCTCAGCGTATGGAACAGCACATGGCCCTTGCCCTCGTAGGCATGGCCACTGGTGATCAGGCGCTCGATCATCGAGATGATCTGCGGCAGGTGCTCGGTGACGCGCGGCGCATGATCCGGCGGCAGCACGCCGACCGCGGCCATGTCCTCGTGATAGATCGCCGCATAACGGTCGGTGATGACGCGGATGTCCACGCCTTCCTTCGCCGCCGTCGCATTGATCTTGTCGTCGATGTCAGTGATGTTGCGGACATAGACGAGCTGCGGATAGTTGCGCCGCAACAGACGCGCCAGCACGTCGAACACCACCGCTGGCCGCGCATTGCCGATATGGGCATAGCTGTAGACCGTCGGACCGCAGACGTACATCGTCACCCGTTGCGGATCGAGCGGTGCAAACGTCTCTTTCTGGCCAGTCAGCGTGTTGTGCAGTTGCATCGGGGAGTGTCGGACTATGACGCGCGTGGAAAATAGCGGCGAAGGATACCCGCAGTCGCCTCAGGGCGCAGCAGGCTCCCAGCCGCCACCCAGCGCCTTGACCAGGGTCGTGCTGGTGACGTATCGCGCCAGCCGCGCCTGGATCAGGCTGTCGTCGGCCGAGAGGCGCGAACGCAGGCTGTCGAGCACCGTCAGCAAGTCTTCCGCCCCGGAGTCGTAACGTACGGAAGCCAGGCGATACGCCTCGCGCGCCTGCTCCGCGGTCTGCACCAAGAGCATTTCGCGCTGCTCGCCGGTGCCGACCGCGGACAGGCTGTTCTCGACCTCCTGCAAACCGACCAGCACGGTCTGCACGTAACGCTCGACCAGTTCGGTCCGCGTCGCCTCGCTCAGTGCGAGCTGGCTGCGCAGGCGGCCTCCGGCAAACAGGGTTTGCGCCAGCGAGGCGGCCAGTTCGCTGACGGTCGTCGTGCCACCGTCAAGCAGGCCCAGCGCGGCACTCGATGCCGAAATGTTCAACGAGGGCAGCAGCGCCGCGCGCGCCGCGCCGATATCGGCATTGGCGGCGATCAAGTCAGCCTCGGCGCCGCGGATATCCGGACGACGCAGCAGCAAAGACGCTGGCTGACCCGGATTGATCCGCGGCAATGCCAGCGCGGCCAACTCACTATCAGGAACACTGAAGTCCTGTGGCGCACGCCCCAGCAGGACCGCCAGCGCGTTCCTGGTTTCGACGACGCTCTGTTCCAGCAGCGGAATCTGCGCACGGATATTCAGCGTCGTCGTGCGCTGCTGCGCCACATCGAGCGCACTGACGGCGCCATTGTCGAAGCGCACCGTCACCAGGCGCAGCAATTCTTCGGCGGCGCGCAGATTCTCGCGACCGATCTCGAGCCGCTCGTTGAATGCCAGCCACTGGAACCAGGTGTTGGCGACATCGGCCTGAAGCACCAGCAGCACTTCATCACGACTGAACTGCACCGATGCCAGCCGCGCCGCCGCCGCATTCGCCGTGGCCCTGTTGCCGCCGAACAGATCCAGCTCATAGCCGATCGATACGCTGGCCTGGGCGTCTTCACTGTAGCTGCGGGTGCCATCCTCGCTGCGACGGTCGCGGCTTGCCGATGCCGCAGCGCCCACGGTCGGCAACAGCGCAGCGCGCGCGGAGCGCGCCGAGGCGCGCGCCTGTTCGATCCGTGCGACTGCGGCGGCCAGATCGTGAT
>JALYJV010000056.1 GCA_030775105.1 Pseudomonadota bacterium
GTCCGGGCATCACGATGGAAAAAATGTCGGCGTCCCTGCAGGGTCGTGCCGGTGCCGTGCTGACGCTCAAGGCCGAAGCGACGTCGGACGATGGCACCCTGCATCTCGACGGTACGATCAACACGGAAGGCGGAGCCAACGCCGTCGAGCTGAATCTCTACGGCGCGCGCTTCCAGGCGGTTCGCATTCCCGAAGCATCGGTGTGGATCTCACCGAACCTCAAGATCAGCTTTGCCGATTCGGCGCTGCGAGTCGACGGCAGTCTGGAAGTACCGCGTGCGGATATCACGCCCAAGTCCATCGACCAGGGGGTCGGCGTGAGCGCCGACCAGGTCGTCGTGCGCCGTGAAGCGGAACCCGACAAGCCCGGTCCGGCCATTTATGCCGACATCCGCGTCCTGCTGATCGGTGATCCGGGCATGCGCATCGATGGACTCGGGCTGAAATCGAAGCTCAGCGGAGAGCTGCGCATCTTCGAGGAGCCAGGCATCGTGACGCGCGCGCGCGGCGAGCTGCAGCTCAAGGAAGGTCGCTACAAGGCTTATGGCCAGGACCTGACGATCACCACCGGAAAATTGCTGTTCACCGGTGGTCCGGTGACGCAACCCGCCGTCGAGCTGCGCGCAACGCGACAACCTCGGGAAGACATCACCGTCGGCGTACTGGTGCGCGGCAAGCTCGACAAGCCCGAGTTCAGTCTGTTCTCGACGCCGGCGATGCCGCAGGAGCGCCAGCTGTCATGGCTCGTGCTCGGGCGTCAGCTCGATCAGACCAGTGGCAGTGCTGAACGCGGTCGCGTTGCCGATGCCGCAGTCTCGCTGGGTCTGGCTGGCGGCGAGTGGCTTGCGCAGCGCTACGGCGGCAAGCTCGGCTTCGATGAAATAGGCATTGGCGCCAGACCCGGCGAAAGCACCGATCTGGCGCAGCTGACGATCGGCAAATACCTGTCGCCAAAACTGTTCATCAGCTACGGCCTCGGACTGTTCCAGCCCGGTCACAGCTTCCGCATGCAGTACGACCTCGGTGGCGGCTTCAAGCTCGCCAGCGAAGCGGGCGTCGAGTCCGGCGGCGATCTGCTTTACACGATCGAGAAGTAGCTCAGTCGACCGGATCCCCGCAGTCGGCAGCGCGATCGATGATCAGCATGGTCCGTAGCGGTCGCCATGCTTGATATGACCGTTGGCAGCTTCCTGCGGCAGCTCCATGGTCTTCTTGCCCTTGTGGCAGATCAGCGCACTGCCGCTGCCCCCTTTCTTGCCGCTGTGACTTTCGACCGGAAAGTACACGCAGGCAGTCGTTGTCAGTGCGAGCAACAGGACAGCTGCGGGTTTCATGGGCGATTTCATCATCGTGCTCCTGTGGCGACGCTGGCGGGTTTGCGCAACGCGGATTCCAGCGTACAGGACCTGGGTCGGCCCAGCGACTTGCACATCAACGCCGACGAAGCAGGACAGAGTGACGAAAACTGCGGTGTGGCCTGAATCGCAGGTGGGGCGACGGCGCGCACCGTGTGCACGTAGCCCATCTTCAGAAAGAACGCCGCGGCGCTGTCTGTAAGCAGGAACAGGCAATTGACGCCCTGCTCCACCGCGGTCTCCTCGGCAAACGTGACGAGCTCGCGCGCGAGTCCCCTGCCCTGTGAAGACGCCACAACGGCAAGTGAGCGCAACAGGCCAGTTGTGCCAAACACCTCGAGGCCGACGACCGCAAGCAGCGCGCTCGCGTCGCGAATGCCGAAGAACAGCGGCGGTGTCGCCGGATCGATATCCGCTGCTTCCAGCTTGCCGCTGGTGAGTATCGGAAAAATCTCGTCCAGATCGTGCAGCGGCTCGATATCCATGTGCGTCTCACCGTGGCCTTCGATTTCACTGGTCGACTGAACCCGTGACTTCGCACCCTGATGAGTGCGTCAGCCGGGATGCGATGCGCGGAAGAAAGCGCAGGAATAGCCCAGATATTTCGAGCATTTCTGACAAAGCAGCGCGCCCGGATGGCGTGCTCAGCAGGGGGTGGAATGTCATGGGTTCAGTGGACTAGCAGCGGGGTCTCAGGCATAGACCGCGACACCGGCGGCAGCGCGATCACGCAGCTCGGACAACATCTGCTTCTCGGTCATGTCGGCAGCCCAGGTCGGGCGCAGCTGGAAATGCGGTTGATCGACGATGGTCTTTCAGTGGCCGCCCCATTCGAGGCCGAGGTCCATGCCGAGTGCGCCGACTGCTTTGTATTTTACCGACTCGGCCAGATACTTCGTGCCTTCGAATACGCCGATGTCGAAGGCGATGCCGAAGTTGTGGTTTGAATATCCAGCGCGGGCGTTCGTGACTTTGGGGCCAGGCTGCGTACGTCCCCTGGCGTACAGCGCATCCTGTTCTGCGTAGCTGCGCAGGCCGCTGATGAGCTTGATCCGGATGCCGTTCTGCGCCGCACGCTGCACCAGCGCGCGGGCGATGGCATGCACTTCCGGCAGCAGCGTGGCAATGACCTTCTCGCTGCGCGTGTCCACGGGATCGATCAGCTTCGCCGGATCGACGCCGATGCGCTTCGACTTCACCACATGCGTGTAGATCGCCGCCCAGGTCTGCGGCCCGGCGCGTCCATCGACGTCAACGCCGAGCTGTTTCTGCACAGCCGTGATGATTTCTTCGAGTTGCATACGGCCTCTCCCGGGTTCCCCGCGGCGCGTTGCTCAGTCCGGTGCGTACTTCGCGAAGACCTCTGCCTCTGTGAGCAGCTCGGTCTGGTTCGAGAATGCGTAGTAGTGCGGCTTCCTGTCGATGAAGATCTGTTCGGTGAACCTGAACGCGGTTCCGTCCTGGAACAGCCCCACCGGTACAGCGTAGTCATTGCCTGGAATGAGCCGGTAGTACAGGTGCGTTCCGCACTTTGCGCAGAAGGCACGTTCCGCCCAGTCGGACGACTTGAATACTGCAACGGACTCTGTGCCGCTGATCTGCAGATCACTGCCGCAATGGACGGACAGCAGCGGGCCACCGCCCCAGCGCTGGCACATCCCGCAATGACAGGCGTTGATCTCCGTGTGATCAGCCGCAGAAATGGAAACCGCTCCGCAGAGACAGGTGCCTTTCATCTCGTCATCCTCCTGACTGCACAACAGACAGCCCTATTGAAACCCGATGACAGGTAACAGTGCCAGCGGCGCAATGCAACCACGGTCATAGCTTTGTCGGATCGCCGAACTGCTGATTCAGTCTGACGGCTTGCTTGATGAGGCGCCGTGCCATGTTGTCGGCGATCTCACCGTTCTCATGCAACTCGATTGTCGCCATCTCGTACTTCCCGCCGGGCTTGAGGCGCGGCTCGATCTCGCGCAGTCGCTGCCCGCGCCAGAAGCCGAACAGAACGCGATGCTGTTCTGCGCGAATGACCAGCACCGGGCCATTGGAGAAATAAACCAGATTGCCCCACTTGATGGCTTCATCAAGCGCGGTCACTGCGAGGGCAGCGGCACGCAGCTTCTCTACGGTGATGCGCTGCCATCCGCTGAGTGCCGCGACATAGGCCTCCGGGTTTGCAGCGGGCACGGATTTCTTCATCAGACGCCAGCGATGCCGGGCGGATGGACCTTGAACCAGTCGACAATGCTGGGCATGTGCTGCTCGAAATCGCCCGGATACGAGAAGTTGAGCAGTCCCGCACGGTGCGCCGTGCGGTTCTCGAAGTCGTGCGTCACGCCCGCCGGTACCATCACGAACGAGCCCCTGGTTGCGTCAATCCAGCGATCATTGATCAGCACCGACATCGTGCCTTCGATGACATAGAAGATGTCATCTTCGTCATGCGCATGCGCGCCCGGACCTTTGGTGTGAGGATCGAGCCACCATTCTGAAATCGAATAGCCGCTGCGGGTCTCGGCGCCATCCGCCTTGAAGACCGCCGCGATGCGGCCCATCGGATACGCGCGCCCCTCACCGGGGCCAAGCACGATGGCGGATCGCGACGGCTTGCAGTCTTGTGTGGTCATGGGCTTCTCCCTCTTCCGAACGGCATCGACTGGCCAGGGCTGATTCCTGTCGAGAATCTGTCCTCTTACATCACGACGCAGAAGTTGAACTGCGCTTTCTTCGCGCCGGCAATCCGTGCAAAGGCGATGCTCTCTTCCAGCTCTGCAACAACCGCATCATGATCGTTCCTCAACAGCCCGAACCGTGTCTTCTGTTGCCGGACCGTTGCAAGAAGCTTCTCCAGCAGTTCAACGCCGCGCGCAGCGGCTATCCACTGCCCCTGCTTTGCCATCAGTTCCGTGGTCGACGTCACCCCGTCCGGAAGCTCGATGTCTTCCATGTTGAATCTGAGGTCTGTGGTGTCGCAGATGCTGGACAGCAGCGGCATCCCTGCGTCGCGGCAGATCGCGTCGAGTTTGTCGAGGTGCCTGTGCAGTGCGAACTTGTCCGACTCGTCTGATGTCACGACATCGACTAGCAGATGATTTGCCCACAACACGGTGCTCATGAACCCTCTCCGGGAAGCCGACGATTGCGCAGGTCGCGCACGGACGATTGAGCACCGGCCAGCAGCTTGCGCATGAAATAGCGCGACTGCCCCTTGGGGTAATCCGGAATTTCGCCGAAGCATTCGTAGCCCAGGCGCTCGTAGAAACCGCGCGCCTGGAATTCGAAGGTATCGAGCCATGCGCCATGGCAACCACGCTGTACGGCTTCGCGCTCGGCCAGTTGCATGATCTCGGTTCCGACCCCGCGGCCCCGCAGGGCTTCCGGAACCACCAGGAGCAGCGTGAAGAGCCAGTCGTATCCCGTGTGACCCCATAGCCCGCCGATGACCTTGCCGGATTCATCGCCGACCAGCACCGCGATCGGCCGGTGCTGCCCCGGTCCGGCCTGACGGGTGTTGTAGTCGACCAGCGGCGCAAGGATGGCCTTGCGTGCGTCGTCGTCAGCGGTGTCCGTCAGTGCCAGTGTGTAGTTCATGACTGTCAGGTCTCAGTCGATCGGTTCGAAAAGATCTTTCCAGATCTCCACCGACTCGTCGTCGTGGATGTCCCACATGCGCAGGCGATCCCTTCCCGGTTGCGAGAAGAAGTAGCCGGTGATCCCGTCGTAGCGGCTCCATGCAGTGCTGTCGTAGGTCATCTCTTCGCCTTCCTCGAAGATATCGCGCAGGGCGGTGAAGCTGCGCTTCACCCGGTAGCGCACACCTTTGCGGAACGGGTACTCAGTCGACGATGCACTCATGTCACGTCCGATCCGGTCTCATGTCAGCGCCAGCGCAAATCCGGCCGCGCCGGCGGCGACCAGCAGATCCGCAAGCGCCGGATGTCCGATCATCGGTGGCGGCTCGCTGCGAGCTGCGCGCGTCTACGGCCGGTGATCATAGAGCGGCTTGTCCTTGTCGACGATGTGAACCGTGAACAGTTTCAGCGGTCGCTCGCCGACGACCGTGAACCCGCCATGCCTTATGTCGCGCAGGTTCATCACGGTTGCACCTGTCTCCAGCGTCGTCGGCGCCTTGCCCGCCACTTCGATCGCAGCGCCCTGAACGACATACGCGGCCTCGATGCCGTGATGAACATGAAAGTCGATGCGCTCGCCCGGACCGTATTCCGCGACGGACGCAATCACTTCCATGTGCGGTGCCCCGGACAGATCCGCGCGCTGCTTTTCCACGCGTTGCGGAGAATCGCTGGCGGGATTCGCGACCAGGCCTGTGGCAAGGCCGGTGCCGAACAGGGCAAGGCAGACACCGGCGGACAGAAGCTGTGTTGATTTCATGCGGAGTTCCTTGCAGTGTGTGGCAGCATCGGGTCACGGTTCATCGGGTTTTCGCCGGGACCGCAACGTCAAAGTGCAGAACATCCTCGCGAGCGCCGAGCCTGCTGTACAGCGCAAAGGCCGGATCATCGCCCCGGTCAGCCTGGACGAACATCACGTACGAACCGCGCATCGACGCGACGACACCGAGCTCGGCGATCAGCGCGGTGGCGATGCCTTGTCTCCGGTGCGCATCACCGACCGCCAGATCGTAGATGTAGACCTCGCTCCTTTCCTGCTCGAACTTCTGCAGGACATAGGCCGCAATGCCGCCGACGATGTCCTCGCCTTTCTGCGCCGCCATGGCGATGAACGTGTCGCTGCCCAGCAGCCGCTGCAGATACGCGTCGCCGGGCTGCGCGCCGCCATAGGTCTCCGCTTCGTCAAAGACCTTGCCGAACAGGGTCAGCATGCCTCTCATCAAGGCGTCGTCACCGGCGCCCAGAACGCGAACGCTGAATGGCATGAGAGGCAAAAGCAGCTCCCGAAACGGACTGGCGGCGCAACGCGCCGTTCAGATCTCCGACGTGTTCACAGCGTGGCGAACTCGAGGATCTCCTGGCCGACGAGCGTACACGGCGATGACGGCACGCGGCCATAGATGAAGCGCATCCGGTACTGGCCCTTGTACAGAAATCCCCGGACTTCCAGCACATCCAGCATCTGTTTCGAGTTGGCGGGGTTGCGCAGCGGGGGAAGCAGCTTGACCTCGTCGTCGATGCTGAAGTCCTCGGCGGAGCCGAAATGGAATGCCAGCAGCTTCGCGGCCCGGTCTCTGGCGTCCGCGGCGCAATCTTCTCGGACCCCAGCGTGGCAAAGACCCTGGGCAAGCAGCAGGACGACGAACAGCAGGCTGCGCATGGTGCTCTCCTCGGTGTTCAGGTTCCGGACTCCGCAAGCGCATCGCCAACCCGGAACACACCGCCACTCAGGATCCTGCATCGCAATCCACCGCGATGCACAAAGAACCGGACCACTTCTGGGTGCGTGCGCTGGGCGAATGTTGCGCAAGGCTCGCAGAGCTCAAGGCCTTCGAGCTCCACCGTTCCGATCTTGAAGCGCTTTCCGCACAGTGCATTCAGCTGGATGCCCAGCGTCACCAGATTGCGACGCGGGTCGTCCGGGTTCAGCGCGAGTCCGGATGCCTGCGCAAAGGCCTCGATGTTCTCGATCTCGATCAGGGTCAGCTGATAGTCCGGCGACTTGCGGTTGGCCGCATCGGCATAGCGGTCGCCGGCGAGCCCGCACCCGGCAATGGCCTCGACTTCAGACAGCGCCAGCATCGGTGCGCCGCGCGCCGGGGCAATGAAGATGTGCTGGATGTGGCCGGCGGCGCTCATGGCGTCCGACTACAGCGCATCGCCGGCCGGCGTGTCAATCCGATGGCGCATAAGGAGGAACCGCCTGGTGCTGCGGCGCATCCCCGCCAATCTGATCCCACGGCGCCTTGGACCCGACGAAGAGGTGCATCTCGATCTGCACCCCCGGATCGCCGTCCGCGCTGCCGAGCGTTATCCCGTGCACCTGTCCTGCGGCAGTGCCACACAGCGTGCTGCCGCAGCTGCGGCAGAAGCACAGGCCCCATCCGGGCGTTGTCTCGTAATGACTCAGATGGTCCTCTCCGGAAATCCACGAGAACGAACCGGGCTTCACCTCCGCGTATGCGGAGCCGCTGCCACTGAATGCCTTTCTGCAGCGGGAGCAGTGACAGCTGCGTCCCGGTCCCAGCGCAGCGTCAATCCGATAGCGAACGTGCCCGCAAAAGCAGCCCCCAGTGATCATGATCTGTCCCTGTCCAGAGTCTTGCACCCAGCTGAAAGCCTGTTCATGGCTTGCGTGAGGTCAGGTTGGAAGCCATCTGTCGAACCTTCTGCAGCCAATGCTTTGCCCACAGGAACTCCGTTGCCAGGATCGACAGTCCAAGCGGAATGACGATGAACGCGGGACCGGGCAGGACGATCAACGCAATCCCGATCAGCGTGACCGTGCCGCCGATGATGGCGACCACGGCGCGCTTCGCTGCCCGATAGGTCAGAGGACTCTTCATCGAAGCCCTACGCCTTCCCCAGAGTGCGGAGCACCGACCAGGCCAAGGGTTGCAGCATCTGCGCGACCGCGCTCATCGCGATGAGCAGCAGGATCGGCGATCCGGCGATCCGGACGGACTCGGAAAAACTCAGCTTCGGCTGCACGATCCGCCCGACGATCCAGTGGGCGCCGAACCAGAACAGCGGCGCGGCAGTGAACAGCAAGACGTAGAACACCGCCAGCCCTTCCATGCCCGATGTGCTGCGTGCCGGAAGGATGATGATCGCCGCCGTCACCAGCGCAATCGGTATCGTCCAGATCCGTACCGCCAGCCATGCACCGCCCTTCTCCATCCGGACGAAGTCGCGGCGTTCCCAGCGCAGCAGAATCACCAGTGCGAAGACACACAGAATGCCGAACAGGACCAGCAGATCGGAGAACGGGTGCATGTGCATATTCCTCGCTTGCCGAGTGTCGTGTCATCACGCGGATTGCTGCTGCCTGCCTGCAGATCAGAACTTCGCCTTGGCCACGTAGGCGATCTTCTCCACCCGCCCATCCTTGAACCAGTACACCACGCCGTTGTCCGTGTTGAACAGGGTGCTGCCGATCCGCTTGGTCTTCGGCGTGCGTTCCACCTCGCTGAAGGATGCGCCAACGG
>JALYJV010000057.1 GCA_030775105.1 Pseudomonadota bacterium
GGTCTGGATCACCTGCGTGTGGTAGGCCTGCGGATACGGCGTGGTCGGGGTAGTGACGCAAGCACCAAGCACTGCAGAGACACTCAGGGCAACAAGTCTGGCACTCAGGCGAACGGTCATGGGGCGCTCTCGATAGCAATGGATTGATACTGGCCACACAGTATCGCCCGCCTGCACAGCCAATTGAGACATGCCTCTCACCGCAGCCTGGCCCATACAAAAAGCCCCGCACATGGCGGGGCTTTCTGGCGCTGCGGCTTCGCTTACTTCTTCGACTCCTGCGCCAGCATCCCAGCCATGCCCTGCTTGGGCGCACCCGCCTGCGCTGCGGCAGGACGCGGCGGCATGCGCGGCATGCCGACGAAACCGATGGCCATCTGCTCTTCCATCGTCTTCATGTCGTCTTCGCTGTAGCCCATGTCCGCCATGATGCTCTTGGTGTGTTCGCCAACCAGCAGCGGACGCCCCTGGATCACGCCCGGTGTGTCGGACAGATCCACCAGCAGACCGATCTGGTCGAGCTTGCCGACGACCGGATGCGGATAGCTCACGACCCACTTGCGCTTCTGGAACTCGGCGTTGTCGTGCAGCTTGCGCGAGAACTCGGTATCGACGATTTCGCAGGGCACCCCGGCGGCATCGAGTTCGGCAAACCATTCGGCTGCAGTCTTGGCCTGCATGCGGCCGGCAATGAACGAAGCGAGCTGCTTGTCGTTCTGCGCACGCGCATCCGGCGTCGCGAAGTGCTCGTCGATGGTCAGGCGCGGCGCGCGCAGCACGGCGAACAGTTCGTCCCAGTGCGACTGCTCGACGAGCACGAAGCACAGCCAGCCGTCCTTGGTCGGATAGATGCGATGACCGGCCGAGTAGCCGACCTGGTCGCCACCGATGCGCGGACGCTCGAAACCCTTGCCATCCGGTGTTGCCACCGCGTAGCTGGTGTTGAGCAACGCGGCGTTGATGATGGATGTATCGACAAATTGACCTTCGCCAGTGCGGTCGCGGTGATAGATCGCATTGATGATCGCAGTGGCAGACAGGAAGCCGTTGCCGGTATCGCCGAAGCTCGTGAAGCTCCACAGCGGACGGCCGACTTCGCCGTGATCGCCGGCGCGACCCATGCCACCGTCTTCAAACTGGATACCCGACAGGCAGGCACCGGTCTGGTCGTTGCCCGGCAGGCCGGCGCGCACGCCACGCTCGAAGCCGCGCGAGTGGGCGTAGATCAGTTTCGGGTTGATCTGCTTCAGGGATTCGTAGTCGATCTTCAGGCGCTCGGCGGCGTCGTAGCGCATGTTGTGCTGGACAACGTCGGCCTTGGCGACGAGATCAAGCAGGATCTTCATCGCGCGCGGATCTTTCAGATTCAGCGTGATGCTCTGCTTGCCGCGATTCGCCATGTAGGCGATGTGCACGCGATGCCAGAACAGATCGAACAGGCCGTTGATCTTGATGACCGTCGCGCCCAGATCGCTGAGCAGCTGCGTACCGAACGGACCGGCAATCGCGAGGCCCAGATCAAGCACAGTGATGCCTTCGAGCGGTGCCTTGATCTTCTTACCGGCGTTCGCCGTTGCCGTCGCGGCTTTCGCTTCGGCAATGATCTTCGCGGCTTCGGCTTTGACTTCAGCGGTGTTCGCGCCGACGGCAACCGGCGCGTGGCCCGGCTTGCCCTGGGTGACGCTCATGTTGAACGCGTTGCCGACGGTGCGGATCACGCCGAGCTGGGGGTCCTTCACTTCGGTGACGCAGCCGTCTTCAAGGAAAGCCGGATCGGCGAGCGATTCCTCGATGCTGCGCACCGGCTGCATCGTCATCTCCGCCGTCACTGCGGCTTCGATCCAGTCCTTGACCGGGAACTTGGCAATGGCTTCGGCGAGGATCGGCTGGTAGTGCGACATCACCAGGATTTCTTCAGGACCGGTGCCAAAGCGATCCGGATCGTTCTGCACGGTGAGATCCGGCGAGGCATTGAGCGTGTCGCCTTCTGCGGCCTGCAGGATGAAGCGCGGGTTCGGCACCCAGTTGTGCAGCCAGTGTCCGTCCTTGGCCTGGAAGTGGCCCTTGGGCGAACGGTTGCCGAGAATCCAGGTATCGAATCCCGGTGCATCGATCTTCTCTGCGCGCTGCCAGACACCGGCGGCGCCAGCCAGCGCGCCCTGCAGCAGCGAAGCCTCGACCCACTGGCCGCGACCGGTCAGCTCGCGCGCGCGCAGCGCGGCCGCAATACCCATCGACGCCGTGAAGAACGCACCGAGGCTCGGCCAGTGCGAGGCGACGAACAGCGGACCTTCGCGGTCTACGCCCTGCACCCAGTCATTGGGGATTTCGAGATCCGGATACGGATCCGGCTCGCCGTTCATGTGATTGAGCGCGCCTTCCGCCCAGCCACGCTGTTCGAACATCAGGCCGGTGCGCGCCTGCACCAGCGCGTCGTACGCCGGACGATTGCTCAGCGCATTGTCGCGGCCGTAGCCGGTGATCGAGCAATAAACGAGGCGCGGATTGAGCTTCGACAGCGTCGCGAAGTCGATGCCGAGCTTCGTCGTGGTGCCCGGCGTATAGGACTCGACGAGCACGTCGGCAACGCTGGCGAGGGCGAGGAAGGCCTTCTTGTCGTCGGCATTCTTCAGATCGAGGATCGCGCTCTTCTTGCCGCGCTGCCAGACCTTGTAGCCGAGCTGATTGCGGAACGGATCACCGCCCGGCGGCTCGATCTTGGTGACCTGCGCGCCGTTGTCGGCCAGCAGCATCGTCGCCATCGGGCCTGCAATGCCCCAGGTCAGATCGAGGACTTTGAGATCTTTGTATACACCAGCCATTTGAAACTCCGTAAAGAAATCAGCCGAGACCGAAAGTCCGCAGCGCGTTGCCTGAAGTGATCTTCATGCGATCGGCCGCCGGAATGCCGGCCTCCTTGAATTGCGAAACAACCTGCTTGCGCGAGTGCGGCCAGCAGGTGGCCGGATGCGGGAAGTCAGTCGACCAGTACAGGCAGTCCGGTCCGAAATAGTCATAGCACGCCTTGAGTCCGGTCGGCTCATACATGAAGGTCGCGCCGCACTGATTCTTGAACGTCTCCGACGGCGGCTGCTTCACGCCAGGGAATTCGTAGTGCTGGTGCATGCGCGGATCGAGCAGCGTCTCGAAGAACCACGGCAGCCAGCCCAGACCCGGCTCGACGAACAGCACCTTCATCTTCGGATACTTCTCCAGCGTGCCGGTCAGGATCCACATGCAGATCGTCTCGGCGAGCGGCGCCCACGGCAGCGCGGTGAAGATGCCCTTCTGCGGCGTCGGATCGCGGCGGAAAACATCCCACAGCTCTTTCTTGAGATCGAGATGGTTGAGGACCGTCAGGCCGGTTTCCTCGATCAGCGACCACAGCGGCGCATAACGCGGATCGTAGTAGTCCGGCAGATCGAGATCCGACGGGAACGGCGTCAGCTGCACGCAGCGCGCCTTCTTGTCGCGCGCCAGGCGCGTGATCTCCTTCATTGCAAAGTCAATGTCGAACAGCGGCAACTGGTACGCCGTCATCAGGCGCACCGGATCGTGCGCCGCGAAATCGGCCATCGCGTTGTTGTAGCCCTGGAAGACTTCCTTCCAGTCGTTGCCCATCAGATTCGGATTGATGATCTTGGCGCCGGCCAGCTCGGGGAAGATCACCTCGGCATAGACGCCGTCGAGATCCATCGCCTTGAGCTTGCCTTCCGGATTGAAATGACCCGGATCCTTCGAGGCCTCAGGATCAACGAAATCCTCGAGCTCGAGCTGCTTCTGGCCACCACGCAGCACCTTGGCCGCGTAAACCTCCGCCTTGGCATTGGCCTCGTCCCACACCACGTGCATCTCCTTGCGCAGACGCTCCTTCACCCATTCATCGGTGAAATGGACATGCGAATCGACGGACACCAGCTTTTCAGTCGCCAGCTCACTCATGGCACAGCTCCTCCAGCTTCGTTATGGACCGACCTTACGGTGCGCCCACCGGAGTCGCCTGCTTCAAATGGGTGAGTTTGTGAATGGGGTTCGGGAATTCGCCGGCAGAACCATGAAAAAGGGCGCCTCGCGGCGCCCCTTTCACCCTGACACACCCCAAAACTCAGGCCACCGGCTTCTTGCGATAGAACCACGCTCCCAGCGCCGGCAACAGACACACCGCGCCGAGCATGTTGACGAGGAACATGAAGGCCAGCAGCAGGCCCATGTCAGCCTGCAGCTTGAGCGCCGACAGCGTCCAGGTGCCAACGCCGATCGCCATCGTGATCGCGGTGAACACGGCAGCACTGCCGCGCTGGCGCATCGCTGCCTCGAAGGCTTCGGCGAACGTGCTGTTGTGGTCGCGCATCTCGTGCTGAATCTGCTCGAACAGGTAGATGCCGTAGTCGACACCGACGCCGACGCCAAGCGCAACGACCGGCAGCGTGGCGACCTTGAGACCGATGCCGAGAGCCGCCATCAGCGCGTTGCAGCAGATCGAAACCAGCGCCAGCGGCACGAGCACGCACAGCGTCGCCTTGATCGAGCGGAACGTGATCAGGCACAGCAGGGTCAACGCACCGAAGATCGCCAGCAGCATCGTTTCTTCGGCATCGGCAACGGCTTCGTTGGTCGCCGCCATGACGCCGACGTTGCCGGTCGCAAGACGCAGCGTCACGCCCGGCGTTGGGTGCGCTTCGATGAACTTCTTGATCTCCGCAACCACATGCGCAACAGTCGTGCCGTCGTGGTTGTTGGTGAAGATCATCACCTGGATCGCCTTGCAGCCTTCGTTGTTGAGCCCAAGGTTTGGATCGAAGGCTTTGGAGCCGGTCGAAAGGCCGGTCTGCGAACGCGGCAGCGCGCGCCAGCGCGGATTGCCTTCGTTGAACGCCGAGATCACCAGCTTGCCGATGCCGGCGACGCTGGTCACCGAGCGCACGCCGTCGACCCCGCGCAGATACAGCTCGAACTGATCGATGAGCCCGGTGACTTCGTAGTGGAGGCACGAGTCGCCCTCGAAATCCTTGGCCTCGGCGATGACCGTCAGCAGGTCGGTACCGATGTCGTAGTTGTCGCCGATGACATCATTGTCGAGGTTGTAGCGCGAATCCGGGCGCAGCTCCGGCACGCCGCGGCCGAGGTCGCCGATGACCATGTCGCGCGACAGCACGGTCGCGCCGACCAGCAGCACCGCGCTGACCGCAAACACGCCCAATGCAGCCTTCGGTTCGGCGCAGCGCGCAATCAGCCTGAACACGCCGCCGAACGGCCCGCTGCCCATCTGCTTCTTGGTCGAATGGTGACGCCTGCAGGATTCCTCGAGGTTCACGCGCGTCAGGATGATCGGCAGGATCATCTTGTTGGTGATGATCATCAGCAGCACGCCGATGCACGCGGTGATGCCGAGCTCGTGGACGATCGGGATGTCGATGAACATGATCACTGCGAAGCCGAGCGCATTGGTCAGCAGTGCGACGGCGCCGGGGATGAACAGCTTGCGGAACGCCGTGTGCGCCGCCTGCACCGAGTCGGCACCGTGGACGACCTCGTTGCGCCAGGCGCTGGTCATCTGCACTGCATGCGATACACCGATCGAGAAGATCAGGAACGGCACGAGGATCGACATCGGATCGACGCCGAAGCCGATCAGCGGCAGCGTGCCGAGCAGCCACAGCACCGGCAGCAGCGCAACGACGAGCGCGACGACCGTCAGGCGCACCGAGCGTGAGTAGTAGTACAACAGCACCAGTGTGATCAGGAACGCGAGGCCGAAGAACGCGAAGACACCGAGCAGGCCCTTGATGACGTCGCCGAGCAGGCGCGCGAAGCCGATGATGTTGACCTCGATGTCGGCGCTGTACTCGGGGTTGTCGACCGTCTCGACGCTGACGTCGCCACCGCTGACGATGATCGTCTGCGCATCCTCGCCTTCGATCTGCACTTTCTTCTTGAAGGTCTGCATGGCCTGCATCAGGCCCAGATCGACATAGCCTTCGGCGACCACATCGCCGGCCTTCAGCGGCGCCTGGTCGGCCTTGAGCTTGTACAGATACTTCTTCGAATTCTCGAAGCGGCCGCGGATCTCCTCGAGGCGGTGCTGCACCTCCCAGTAATCGACGCGCTGCTCGTCCTGCGGCTTGTCCGGATCGTAGTCGAGGAGGTTGGCACGGATCAGCGCGGACTTGCCGTCGTTTGATACCAGCAGGCCGATCTGGCCCGACAGCTTGACGTTGTGACGGACGCGGTCGAGCTCTTCCTGCTTGTTGGAAAACTTCGCCGGCACCACCGGCTCGCCGGTGAAACCCTCTTCGGTGATCTCGATGTAGTAGGTGCTGGGTGTATAGATCGACGACACCGCGGTGCGATTGATGCCGGGGATGAAGAACACCTCATCCGTCGCCTTGCGCATCGCATCCATGAACTCGGGATTGTAGATGTCGCCTTCACCCTTCCAGCGCAGGTTGACGAGAATCGTGTTCGCGCCCGAGAAGTCCTTCATGTAGGACATCATCGTCTGCATGTACGGATGCTCGATCGGGATCAGCTTGAGGAATCCGGGATCGAGGCGGATGCTCGTCGCGCTCCACGCAAACAGCAGCGTTGCGGCGGTGAACAGCACCGACAGCGGCTTGCGCCAACCGAGCAGCAACTCCGAGCAGCGATTGACGAAGGCATCCATACGGCTCATGAAGCTGCTCCGGTGGGGGTCGCCGCAGACGGCTCGACGAGCCTGATGCCGCCATCGCCGGCCGTCAGCCAATTGCCTGTCGGCAGAGCGATGAGATCGGCAAGGCCGATGCGCCCGAGGGGTGCAGCGAGTTCGAATGTTGCGCCGTCATCCGTCGAGCGCAGCACCGTGTTTCCTGCCCCGGCGAGAACGACATTGCCCTTGGCGTCGACGACGCCACCGAACAGCGAGTTCGGCTCCGGCACCTGGGCTGCGGTCCAGCTCGCGCCGTGATCGGTGCTGCGGAAGACGTTGCCGCGCATGCCGAATGCCAGGAGCGTCTTCGAAGGCAGTGCGAGCACGCCGAAGAACGAACCGGCATACACCTCGGGCAGACGCTTCCAGTTGTCGCCCTTGTCGATCGACTTGAGCAGCGCGCCGCGCTCGCCGACGAGAATCAGCGAGCCGTCTGCGGCCTGCGTCATTGCATTCAGATGACCGCTGCCGCCCACGGCGGAAGCATCGAAGTTGGCAAATGGATCGTCACCCGCCGCTGCGAAGGGGTCGGCGAAAGGATCGGCTTCCACAGGGGCGGAGCCGGCCGCTTCCTCGACGTTGAGATCGCGCTTCTGCCAGGTCTGGCCCTGGTCGTCCGAAACCATCAGTAGCCCGAAGGCGCCGTATGCAAACAGGCGCCCGTCGAAGGGCCCGGCAACGCCGAGCAGGGGATCGGTCTGGATCGCGAACGCGACTTCCTTCCAGCTCTGTCCGCGGTCGGTGCTGCGCAGGATCCAGCCGTCGTGTCCGACGGCGATCGCGAGGTCCTTGGACGGGAACACGACGCGCGTCAGCGTCGAGCCGCGCTGCGGTTCGACCTTCGCGCTGGTCCACGGGCCGTCGACCGCATCGGCGACGAGGACCTGCCCTTGCTCGCCGACAGCGATGATTCGCTCGCCCTGTTGGGCAATGCCGTTGGCAAGGACGCGCTCGGCGTCGACACGCGTTTCGGGAAACGCGGGTTGCGAACGCGGCGAGAACGCATAGACCGCGGCACCGATCACGGCGACTGCGACGAGCAAGGCCGGCCAGCCATCAAGCAGTGAAGCCTGCTGGCCGGATGCATTCGACGGTGCCGCTTTTCGGTTTTCGTTCATTTGCTACTCCTCTCTTGCTGCAAGCGCCGGGTCTGCTGCCTGGCTGCCTTGAATAGTCTGATGCCGCGTGTGCATCAGTCGATGAGAATCAATGGGGTACTGCAACCCTCAGGCAGCGACCTCGAACAGGCCGGCCGCGCCCATGCCACCGCCAATGCACATCGTCACGACCACATAGCGCACGCCGCGGCGGCGGCCTTCGATCAGCGCGTGCATGACCATGCGCGCACCGGACATGCCGAACGGATGGCCGATCGCGATCGCGCCGCCATCGACATTGAGCCTGTCGTATGGAATACCGAGCGTGTCCGCGCAGTAGATCACCTGGCAGGCGAAGGCTTCGTTGAGTTCCCACAGACCGATGTCTTCGATCTTCAGGCCGTGCTGCTTGAGCAGTTTGGGAATCGCGAACACCGGGCCGATACCCATTTCGTCCGGCTTGCAGCCAGCGACCGCACTGCCGCGGTAGTAACCCAGCGGCTTGATGCCGCGCGCCTTGGCGGCACTGCCATTCATCAGCGCGACGACGGCCGCGCCGTCCGACAGCTGCGAGGCGTTTCCGGCAGTGATGAACTGGCCCTGCTTGACGAAGGCGCCGTCCTTCCACACCGGCTTGAGCGATGCAAGGCTCTCCAGCGTCGTGCCGCGACGGTTGCCCTCATCGAGTTCGAGCGTGACGCTCTGCTTCTCGGTCGGATTGCCTTCCTTGTCGAAAAGCTGCTTGTCGACCGTCAGCGGGACGATCTCGTCCTTGTAACGGCCAGCGGCCTGCGCAGCTTCAGTGCGGTGCTGGCTCTCGACCGAATACTCGTCCTGCCGCGCGCGCGAGATGCTGTAACGCTCGGCGACCAGCTCGGCGGTCTCGATCATCTGGATGTAGGCGGTCGGCTGCGCCGCGAGCACTGCCTGCGAGATGAAGCGGTAGCTGTTCTTGTGCTTGTTCTGCACCAGCGAGATCGATTCGAGGCCGCCGGCAACGACGAGATTCTGCTCGCCGGCCATGATGTTCTTGGCGCCGATGGTAATGCTCATCAGGCCCGACGAGCACTGGCGATCCAGGGTCATGCCCGACACGGTGTCCGGCAGGCCACCGGTATAGGCACACAGGCGACCGAGGTTGTAGGCCTGCGTGCCCTGTTGCGCGGCGCAGCCGAGGATCACGTCATCGACTTCGCCCGGATCGATCCCGGCGCGGGCCACTGCGGCACGGACCACGTGGCCGCCAAGGACCGGGGCTTCGGTGTCGTTGAACGCGCCACGGAATGCTTTGCCGATTGCAGTACGTGCAACGGACACAATGGCGGCTTCGTTCATGCGGGCTCCAGACGTTTTGGGGTGCCGGAGACGACTCTGACCACCCGCAGATGGCCGCGCACGCCCCCGGTTATCGATGCTTGCCCGGCAAGGCTAGCCTTTGCTGCAGAGCAGCACTTCATTCAAAAGTAGTAGCGCGACACCGTATCCGCGACGCAGGCGGGCTTGGCGCCGCCCTCGATCTCGACCGTGACGCGGATCGTCGCCTGCACGCCGCCGTCCTTGGTCATCTCGGCGGCGATCAGATGGCCCGAACCGCAGACGCGGCTGCCGACCGGCACCGGCGCCGGGAAACGCACCTTGTCGCAGCCGTAGTTGACGCCCATCTTCAGGCTGGGCAGGTCGATGATCTGCGGCAGGAAGTCCGAGATCAGCGACAGGGTCAGGTAGCCGTGCGCAATTGGCGCACCGAACGGGCCGGCCTTGGCCTTGACCGGATCGACATGGATCCACTGGTGATCGTTGGTCGCCTCGGCGAACTGGTTGACGCGCTCCTGCTCGATCTTGAGCCACTGGCTGCTGCCGAGCTGACGGCCGACGGCGGCGAGGATCTGTTCGGCGGAAGTGAAGGTCGTGGCCATCGTGAGTCCTCAGGAGCGTTGCGACGAGGCCGCGATGACTTCGCCGACGAGATAGGAAGAATAATCGGAAGCCAGGAACACCATGACGTTGGCGATCTCCCAGGCCTCGGCACCGCGGCCAAAAGCCTCGCGGCTCGCCAGCTCGTTGAGCAGCGCTTCAGGCGCGCTCTTGCGCAGGTGGTCGTGGAACACGATCGAAGGCGATACCGCGTTGATGCGCACGCCGAAGTCCGCGGCTTCCAGCGCGGAGCAGCGCGTCAGCGCCATCACGCCGGCCTTCGCCGCCGCGTAATGCGCCTGCTCCTTCTGCGCGCGCCAGCCGAGCACCGAGGCGTTGTTGACGATTGCACCGTGGCCGCGCGGCTGCATCTTCTTCAGCATCGCGCGGGTCATGCGGAACGTGCCGGTCAGTGTCACGTCGAGCACTCTCTGCCACTCATCGTCGGTCATGTCGACAACGCGCTTGCTGCCGCCGAGGCCGGCATTGTTGATCAGCACATCGACGCCACCGAGCCTGGCTTCGGCCTCGTCGATCAGCGCCTGCACGTCGGCCTCGACCGCGACATTGCCGACCTGGCCGAACACCTGCGCCTGCGGAAATTCCTTGCCGAGTGCTTCGGCCGCTTCGGCCGTGCGGCGCGGATGGATGTCGGACAGCATCAGCGCCCGCGCGCCTTCTTCGAGGCAGCGCTTGGCTGCGGCAAAACCAATGCCGCCACCGGCAGCCGCGGTGATCAGGATCGACTTGCCTTTGAGCAGACCGTGCGCCGGTACGTACGGCGGCGCCACAGAGGGGGAGTTCATGCGCAGACCATCCTTCAGAACGATAGGCGCAGAGTGTCACGAAACAGCGCAGCTGTGGCTTCGCCCGGAAGGACTAGCCCCCTCTCCCTGACCCTCTCCCGCGAGGGGAGAGGGAATACTGGGCGCGTCGACAAAAGCCTCGGGAGATAGCGCCCCTCTCCCCTTGCGGGAGAGGGGATGGGGAGAGGGGGCGTCAAACCGGCCGCGCTTCCCTCGGCATCCCCAGCCCACGCTCGGCGATCAGATTCAGCTGGATCTCGTTGGTGCCAGCGTAGATCGTGTCCGCACGCGAGAAGAAGAACAGCTGCTGCATCGGCCGCACATCATCGGCGTCGGAGATCACATCGCCGTCGGCGCCGAGCACATCCATCGCCAGCTTGCCGAGATCGCGGTGCCAGTTCGACCAGTAGTACTTGTAGATCAGCGCCTCGCGCCGCAGGCCGGCATCCGCGCCATCGGCGAGCATGCGCACGGCGTTGTAGCGCATCACGCGCAGACCACACCAGGCCTGCGCAATGCGCGCACGGATCGTACTGTCCTTGATGCTGCCGTTGCGCTTGGCGGCCGCAATGACCAGATCGAGCTCGTGGGTGAAGTGCATCTGCTGGCCGAGCGTAGAGACGCCGCGCTCCGATTCGAGCAGACCCATTGCGACCTTCCAGCCCTCGCCCGGTGCGCCGACGATGTGATCCGCCGCAGCGACCGCGCCATCGAAGAACACTTCGTTGAACTCCGAGCCACCGCCAAGCTGGCGGATCGGGCGGATTTCGACGCCCGGCTGATCCAGCGGCAGCAGCAGGAAGGCGAGACCCTTGTTGCCTTTCGAACCCGGCTCGCAGCGCGCGAGCACGAAGATCCATTCCGACTCATGGGCGAGCGAGGTCCAGATCTTCTGGCCCTGCACGCGCCAGCTGCCATCGGCTTCCTGCCAGCAGCGCGTCTGCACGTTGGCAAGGTCGGAGCCCGCACCCGGTTCGGAATAACCTTGCGCCCAGTATTCCTGGCCGGCGACGATCTGCGGCAGGAAACGCTGCTGCTGCTCGGCGCTGCCGAAGCGGATCAGCGCCGGGCCGATCAGGCCTTCGCCGATGTGGCCCATGCGGCCGGGTCCGCCAGCACGCGCGTATTCCTCATGGAAGATCACCTGCTGCGCAATCGACAACGCGCGACCGCCATGCGCTTTAGGCCAGCCGACGCAGGTCCAGCCGCCGGCGGCGAGTTCGCGTTCCCATTCCTTGCGCAGCGCCGGATCGGCTTCTTCGTCACCCGGTCCGCCGCGATGCCTGAGCGAGGCGTAACGCCCACTCAGATGCTGTTTCATCCAGTCCGCGATCTCGGCACGGAAGGCCTGATCCGCAGGCTCGGCGTCTGCCGTTGCAACCGCAGCGCTGGAACCGGTAGCCAGCGCTGCCGCGAGCTTCTCACGCAGTGCATCGGCGGTGCCGAGCCAGTGACTCGAAGCCTGCGCGCGCTTGAAGTACAACTGCGGATCGTATTCCCAGGTGAAGCCGACACCACCGTGGAGCTGGATCGCTTCCTGCGCGCAGTAGAAATGGGTTTCCGCAGCGAGCACGCGCGCCGCAGCGCATTCCATCACCAGCGCCGTATCATCGGCACCGCTCGCCGCCGTGGCCGCCGCACCGCTGACCATCGAACGCAATGCTTCGATGCGCACCATCATCTCGGCGCAGCGATGCTTGACCGCCTGGAAACCCGCGACCGCACGGCCGAACTGCTTGCGCGTCGCCGTGTAGGCCACCGTCAGATCAAGACACTGCTGCGCGCCACCCAGCTGTTCTGCCGCGAGGTACAGGCGCGACAGCGCCAGTGCACGCGGCATTCCCGCGCCCATTCGCACCGGATCATCGACACGTATCGCGCCACTGGCCGAGTTCAGCGCTACCCTGCCGAAGCGCCGTGTCGCATCCCAGGTCTGCACGCCCTGCACGGACACGCCGCTGGCATTGCGAGGCACCGCGAAGAGGCCAAGGCCTGAATCCGGAAGCTGCGCCAACACCAGCAACCAATCCGCCGATGCCGCATCGAGCATCAGGCCGGCAGCGCCGTTGAGCGTCGCACCATTGAATTGCACCGCTGAAGGCCTGTCGGCGTCGAGCGATACCGCGATACACAGAGCGCCGGCAGCGATCTCCGGCAGGAACCGCGCCTGAGCTTCGGCCGTGCCGACCTGCTGCAACCAGCTTGCAGCGATGCACACTGTCGAAAAGAACGGTGCACACAGCAGGTGCCGTCCGGCCTGTTCCTGGATCAACGCCAGCTCGACCGCGCCCAGACCCACGCCGCCATGGTCTTCGCCGATCGCGATGCCACACCAGCCCAGCTCCGAGCCCATGCGCTGCCAGACGCTCTCGTCATAGCCAAGCGGCGATTCCATCGCTTTGCGCATCGCCACGCTGGCGCTGACTTCGCCGAGAAAGCGCTCGGCGGCGTCACGGATCATGATCTGGTC
>JALYJV010000058.1 GCA_030775105.1 Pseudomonadota bacterium
GGCCCGCGCCGATGAGGGCGCCCGTAGGAGCCAGCATCTCCGGCATGCCCGGCCCACCCTTGGGCCCCAGGTAGCGCAGCACCATCACGTCGCCGGCCACGATCTTGCCGGCCAGGATGGCGGCCAGCGCCGATTGCTCGTCGTCGAACACGCGCGCCGGCCCGGTGATCACCGGGTTCTTCAGGCCGGTGATCTTGGCCACCGCGCCTTCCGGCGAGAGATTGCCCTTGAGCACCGCGAGATGGCCCTGCGCATACAACGGCTTGTCGAAGCTGCGGATCACGTCCTGATCGGCGCGCGGCGCGTCGGGCACGCGCGACAGCGCCTCGGCCATGGTTTCGCCGGTGATCGTCAGCACGTCGCCATGCAGCAGACCCTTGACCAGCAGCATCTTCAGCACCTGCGGCACGCCGCCGGCCTTGTGGAAGTCCACGGCGACGTACTTGCCCGAAGGCTTGAGATCACACAGCACCGGCGTGCGCAGACGAATCTCCTCGATGTCGTCGAGCGTGAACGGCACTTCCGCCGCATGCGCGATCGCGAGGAAGTGCAGCACGCCGTTGGTCGAGCCGCCGGTGGCCATGATCAGCGCCATCGCGTTCTCGATCGCCTTGCGCGTGACGATGTCGCGCGGCTTGAGGTCGCGGCGGATCGCCTCAACCAGCACGCGCGCGGAATCGGCGGAGGAATCGGCCTTCTCCGGATCCGGCGAGGCCATCTGCGACGAGCCCATCAGCGACATGCCGAGGGCCTCGAACGCCGAGGACATTGTGTTCGCGGTGTACATGCCGCCGCAGGCGCCGACCGACGGACAGGCATTCTTCTCGACGCCCTCGAAATCTTCCTGCGACATCTTGCCGGCCTGGAACGAACCGACTGCCTCGAAGGCCGAGACGATCGTCAGCGGCACGCCCTTCCAGTTGCCGGGCTTGATCGTGCCGGCATAGACAAAGATCGACGGCAGGTTCATGCGCAGCATGCCGATCATCGCACCCGGCATGTTCTTGTCGCAGCCACCCACAACAAGCACGCCGTCCATGCACTGCGAGGTCACGGCGGTTTCGATGCTGTCGGCAATGACCTCGCGCGACACCAGCGAATACTTCATGCCCTCGGTCCCCATCGAGATGCCATCCGTGACGGTCGGGATGCCGAAGGTCTGCGGCATCGCGCCCGCGGCCTTGATCGCCTGCGCCGCGCGATCGGCCAGCGGCTGGATGCCGGCGTTGCAGGGATTCATCGTCGAATGCGCGTTGGCCACGCCGACGATCGGCTTTTCGAAGTCGCCTTCGCCGAAACCGACTGCACGCAGCATCGCGCGGTTCGGCGAACGCTGAACGCCCTGGGTAATGGTCTTGGAGCGCCGGTTGAGCGGTTCGGACATGGTCTCTCGCAATAGCTGGATGGGGGCCGGGGGGCGCTATTGTAGCCAGCTACAGCGGGAGCATCTCCGCCAGCTCGGACGCCGGGCGTCGCCACGAGAAATCGAACTGCGCCGAACCGTCGGTCGCCTCGGGGTTGATCTCGACCAGCAAGGGCCGCGGATGACGGCGGAACGGGATCAGTCCGGCCGCGGGCCAGACCACGACCGAGGTGCCGATGCAGACGAACAGCTCGCAGGCGTCGATCAATTCGCGCGCATGGTCGAACACCGCTTCGTTGATCGGGTCATCGAACCAGGTGATGTCCGGCCGCAACGGCGCGCCGCAATCAGGACAGCTGCGGGTTGCGAAAGCCCCTGACTGCCTGTCCTCGCGAACACCATGCCGCGGACAGCGCAGTCGCCACAGGCTGCCGTGCAACTCAGCTGCGACCGTCACTCCCGCACGTTGCAGCATGCCGTCGATGTTCTGCGTGATCACCGACAGCGACGGGTGCGCCTGCTGCAGGTTCGCCAGGTGAAAGTGTCCGGCATGCGGCTGGCACGACAGCACATGCCCTCGCCGCACTTCATGGAAATCCATGACTTTGCCTGGGTCGCGCTGGAAGGCCATTTCGCAGGCGTACTCGCGATAGTCGTACTGACCCCAGATCCCGCCGCGGCCGCGATAGGTCGGCACCCCACTTTCGGCGGACATGCCGGCACCGGTGAAAACGACGACCCGTGCGTGCCCGGCAAGCTCGATCATCCGCGCGCACTCAGCTGCGTTCCAGCGTGCGGAACTCCTGCTTGAGGTTGTAGCCGTGGTCGCTCACCACCGCTTCGAGCGCCTTGACCCGCTCCTCAAGCTGGGCAATGCGCGCGTCGCGTTCACTCCAGGACTTGCCGCTGTCGCCGCGATGCCGGAAATAGCGCTCGGCAAAACGAGCACCCACCGTGATCAGAACAATGACCACCACCATCGTGAATACATCCATGACCGCCCCCGTCAATGCCAGTACAGCGCGTAGTCTAACGAGACAGCACTGCAATGAGCTGCCGGACAGCGCCTACAGCTGATCGAGGTCGATGCAATCCGCCATCCGCTGGTAACCGTCGGCGTTCGGATGCAGGTGGTCGCCGCTGTCGTAGCGCGGATCGAGATAGGACGGCCGCTGCGGATCGCGCAGACAGGCGTCGAAATCGACCACCGCGTCGGCCGGACTCTGTGTGCGGATCCAGTCATTGACCTGTTCGCGCGCTGCAGCCACAGCCGCAGAACCGCTGAGCACACCGGGAACCGGCGCAAGCTCAGCGAGCGGTCCGATACAGAAACCCAGCGCCGGCGGCAGTGTGCCGAGCACGACGCGCACACCGGCGTGCTGCAGGCTGCGGACGACAGCATCCAGGCCGTCGATCAGCGCCTGCGCATCCGGCGGCAGGCCCAGGCCGAGATCGTTGATGCCCTCTAGCAGGATGGCGGTACGCACGTTCGGCAGGCTCAGCACGTCATCGACCAGCCGCGCCTGTAGCGAAGGACCATGCTGAGCCTGCGAGCCGTCGGCATTGACGCGGTTGCCGGAGATGCCGGCATTGACGACGCTGAGATCGGTACGGCCGACGGCCAGCAGGCGCCGCGCGAGCGCATCGGGATAGCGCAGATCGGCGCCGAAAGCCTGCGGGTCGGTGGCGATGCCGGCGCAGGGCAGGGTCGGCGTGTAACCGTCCGTGATCGAGTCCCCGAGCGCAACGACGGTGTTGCGCGTCGCGCCGCCCTGCACTTCCAGAGCGTCGATCAGAAACCAGGATGCGAACTGCTCCAGCGCCAGGGGCAGGAATCCGCTGCCGGACCCGGACGCGGCGTCGGCACCGACGAGCGCGAGGTACGGCCGCTCCAGTGCCTGATAGTGACGTGGCAGCGATGTCCCCGGTGCCGCGAGCGTGAAGCTGATGCCGACGCGCTCGAAGGCGCGCAGCGGAAAGTCGAGCGGATCGCTGAGCACGGTCGCACCAGCGCGAATCGTCACCGAAGTCTCACCGCCGAAGCGCAGGCTGCGCATGCTGCCGCTGACGAGGTTTGCACCGTCTCTCTGTACGCCGATCGTGACCGCGGAGAGCGCAATGTCCGAGGTACCGAGACGATTCGACAATCGCAGCCGCAGGCGCGTGCCGTCCGCATGCGGTGCGATGAACTGGCGCAGCACGCTGCCGGCCGACAGCGACAGGTCTAACGTGTCGGTCGGCGATGCCGTCCATGCGGCGACCGACTGCCCCACGTCATCCGGCGTATCGCTGCAGGCACCGAGCAGCACCGCCCACGCAAACAGTATCAGTCGAGTGCGCATCTCGGCATGCACCGGGGCAGCAGCTGACGCAGCGAAAGCAGCAGCAGCAACAGTGGGAGACCTGCAATGTCGATGCTGCCGCCGCCGGACGCCATTGGCATGGTGGATTTCCGGCAACCTGGTGGGCCGTCCTCGTCGTACTGGTCGAGGAAGAAGTCATAGGCCACTTCGCGCATGTTCGGCGCGTTCGCGTCCGTGGTGACGTCGTAGATCGCGGCCGGCGCGCCGCCTGCATAGGCGTGGAACATGCCCTGGATCAGCCAGCGCTCGACCAGCACGCAACCCTGCGAATCGACGTAGGTGTCGACGCTGTAGTTCTTGCCATCATGGCCGGTCCGCGTTTCCGCCGGCGTCAACGCAATCGAATCATTGGCGGCGCCGTCGTCCATCCAGTCGTGCGCAATCAGCCAGTGGCGCGCGACGCTGTTGGTGTTGGTCGTGAGGCCGAAAGGATCGAGCGTCCCGATCGACAGCATCATCGGAATCCGTCGCGCCCGATCACCCATCGCCTCGAAGATCATCCGACCGGATTCGTTCTCATCTTCAAATGGCGTGCCGTAGCGATCGCCGCCCTCGGCCTGAAGACCGGTATAGAGATCGGGATACTGCGCGGCCATGACGATGGCGACCCCGCTGCCGGCCGAAATGCCGCCGACGAACACGCGGCGCGCATCGATCGGATACATCGCCATGACTTCGCGCGTGATCTGCGCGATCAGCGAGGTCGCGCGACCGTCGCGGCCTTCCGCGGCCGCGGCCTCGTGGTCCCAGATGCCGGCGTTCCTGCCCGGATCCTCCTGCGGATATACGACCACGAAGCCACGTTCGCTTGCCAGCTCGTTGAGTCGCGACTGGTTCTGGACGTCGGCCGTGTCGATGTTGGCGCCGTGGATATGGACGAACAGCGGGACGCGTCCCTCCAGATCCGGCGGCGCGTAGACGCGATACCCCATGCTGCCGAGCGCGTTGCCTGTCTCGTACAGCTCGGAGGGATACTCGACTTGCTGTGCATGTCCCGTGACCGCCCAGCCGGCAACGAGGGCTCCGGCCCCGCACAGATTCTGCAGATTCACAGCACCTTGCCGGGGTTGAGGATGTTCTTCGGATCCATGCTCTGCTTGAGCAGGCGCATCAGCGCGATCTCGTCCGCCGAGCGCGAGATATGCAGATGACCGCGCTTCTCGGAGCCGATGCCGTGTTCGGCGGAGATCGATCCGCCGATCGGCTGCAGCGGTGCGTAGACGTCCTCATCCGACTGAAGATGCTGGTGCTCGCCATCGCAACCCGGCGTGACGAAGAAATGCAGATTGCCATCGCCGATGTGGCCGATCACATCACAGCGACTGGCCGGCCAGCGCCGCTTGAGGCGCGCCTGGACTGCCGCGACATAGGCTTCCATGTCGCGGATCGGCAGGCTGACGTCGTAGAGGAAGATCGGCTTGCGCCGATACAGCGCACTGAAGTTCTCGCGGATTTCCCACAGCGCGCGGCGCTCGGTCTCCGACTGCGGAATCACCGCATCGGCGACGAGGCCTTCGTCCAGCACCTGCTCCATGACTTCAAGAAAGCGCGCACTGTCGGTCTCGGCATGCGCGCCCTCGACTTCGAGCATGACGTAGTAGGCGTGCTCGCGTCCCAGCGGTGCGCGGTGATGGCCCGGCTCGGTGACGTCGCGGAAGTAGTCGCCCCACATCACCTCGTAGGCACTGAGCTGGTTGCCCAGGGTCTGCTGCAGGCGCTTGAGCAAGCCGGTGACCTGATCGAAGCCGGCCAGCGCCACCATCGCACTGTTGCGGCTGACCGGGGCCTCGTCGAGCCGCACGACAACACGGGTGACGACACCGAGCGTACCCTCGCTGCCGATGAACAGCTGCTTCAGATCGTACCCGGCGTTGTTCTTCAGCATGCGGTTCATCGACGAGATGAGCGTGCCGTCGGCGAGCACCGCCTCAAGGCCAAGTACGCGGCTGCGCATCATGCCGTAACGGATCACGTTGATGCCGCCGGCGTTGGTCGCGACGTTGCCGCCGATCGTGCACGAACCGCGCGCGCCGAGGTCGACCGGGAACAGCAGGCCATGCTCGCGCACTTTCTCCTGCAGGGTCTGCAGCACGACGCCGGCCTGCACGGTTGCCGTGCGGCCGATCAGATCGATGTCCTCGATCTGCGCCATCTTCTCCAGAGAGATCACAACATCGGCCGTCGTCGTGGTCGCACCCTCGACGCAACCGGTCAGTCCGCCCTGCGTCACGACGCTCTGACCATGCGCATGGCAGATCCTCAACGCGGTGCTGACCTCAGCTGTTGTGCGCGGCCGCACCAGGGCGGCGGCCTGCATCGGCGACTGATCCCAGTAGCTGCTGGCGCGCTCGGCGGCGCGTTGCGGGGTGAGAACCTGCTCTGCGCCAAGTGCCGCACGCAGTTCGTCCAGTATCGTGCTCATGCGGATGCCCTGATGGTGGTTGCAGAGGATGTGACGCCGTACAGCTGCAACAGGCCCATCGCGACCGCTGCGGGGTAGACGCTGCTGTGCGTGGTGC
>JALYJV010000059.1 GCA_030775105.1 Pseudomonadota bacterium
GATACACTGAGGTGATGATGCCGACGCCGAACAAACTCGGTCGGATCACTTCGCTGGTGGATTCATACACCGTCGCCAACCGTTCGCTCAGCGTCAGAGCCTGGGAGCGCCCGTGCTGGGCTTCGGCCAATCGGCGGACGCAGTTCTCGACGATGATCACTGCGCCGTCGACGATCAGGCCGAAGTCGAGCGCGCCGAGGCTCATCAGGTTCGCGCTGACCTGGTTCTCGACCATGCCGGTGATCGTCGCCAGCATCGCCAGCGGAATCACCATCGCGGTGACCAGTGCCGCGCGCAGATTGCCGAGCAGCAGGAACAGCACGGCGATCACCAGCAGCGCGCCTTCGATCAGGTTCTTCTTGACCGTGGCGAGTGTCTTGTCGACGAGTTGCGTGCGGTCATAGACGGTGCGCACCTCCAGACCCTGCGGCAGGCTCTTCTGTATTTCCTCGAGTTTCGCCGCGACCGCAACCGAAACCTTGCGCGAGTTCTCGCCGATCAGCATGAACACCGTGCCGAGCACGACCTCCTGGCCGTTCATCGTTGCTGCGCCATTGCGCAAGGCGCCCCCCCCAGTCGACGTCCGCGATATCGCCCAGGGTCAGCGGCGTATGGCCGAGCATCTTCACGACCACTCGCTTGACGTCATCGAGATTGGCGACCTGGCCGGGCGAGCGGATCAGCACCTGTGCGCCGTTGCGCTCGATATAGCCCGCGCCCTGATTCGCGTTGTTGCGCGACAGTGCTGCGGTCAGGTCTTCCAATGTCAGGCCATAGGCCAGCAACTTCGCCGGATTCGGTGCGACGACGACCTGCCGCTCAAAGCCGCCGATGCTGTTGACCTCGGTGACGCCCGGTACCTTGGACAGTTGCGGGCGCACGATCCAGCGCATCGCATCGAACAGCTCATACGGCGTGTAAGGCGAACCATCTGCCTGCAGAGCCCCAGGTTTCGGGTCGACCGTGAACATGAAGATTTCGCCGAGGCCGGTGGAGATCGGCCCCATAGACGGTTCGATCCCCAGTGGCAACAGGCTCTTGACCTGCTGGATACGTTCAGCGACGAGCTGACGTGCAAAGTAGATGTCGGTGCCGTCAGCGAACACGACGGTCACCTGCGACAACCCATAGCGTGACAAAGAGCGCGTGTAATCGAGTTTTGGCAGCCCGGCCATCGCGTTCTCGACCAGATAGGTCACGCGCTGCTCGGCCTCCAGCGGCGAATAGCCCGGTGCCTCAGTGCTGATCTGGACCTGGACATTGGTGATGTCCGGCACTGCATCGATCGGCAGGCGGAAGAAGTTGTAGACGCCCAGCACGCTGAGCATCAGCGCCGCAGCGAGCACGAGCCAGCGTTGGGCGAGGGAGAAACGGAGTAGACGATCGATCATGGCGCTAGCCCGCATTTCTCACAGGGTCGCCGGAGAATCCCGTGCTGACCTGCGTATGGATGGAAGATTTCATCATCGTGCTCGTTAACAGCCTGTAGCTGTGGATTCTCCGGCTGGATCGGCGCTGGCCTGTCTGCGGCGCGCTGTGCTTGGGCTTCACTTGCCCCGTGGAACCACCACGGGGATTCGTTCCAGCCCGGCGCCCAGCACGTCCTCGACATACGGCCATCACTCGATCCCCCTGTGAGAAATGCGGGCTAACTCAGTGATCGTGCGAAGCGCCGGACTTTTCGATGTCCGCCTTCACCAGATAGGAATTGGCGACAACGATTTGCGCACCTGAGGCTATGCCGCTGAGCACCTCGGCGTACTCGGCATCGCGTCGACCCAGTTCAAGAGGCTGCGCCTGATAGGCCTCGCCGTCCGCAACAAACACCACATCCCAATCCCTATACTTCTGCAGCGCGGCCAAAGGCACGCGCAGCTTCACCGGTGTTTCGTTGACGGCAACGCGAGCATTGACGAACTGTCCCGGTGTCCACTGACCTTCAGCGTTGTCGAGCACCACGCGCGCGAGCAGGGCCTGGTTACCGGTGCCCGTAGCCGAGACAAAGCTCACGCTGCTCGTGCCTTGAGCGTCGCCATCGCTGGCGCTGAGCTGTGCGGTCTGGCCGAGCTTCAGGCGCGCACGATCGCGCGGGAACACTGAAAGCTCAGCCCACACACTGGAGAAATCCGCGACCTCGAACAGCGGCGCTGCGTCCGTTGCCTGGCCGGGGTTGGTGTTGCGCTGGGTAATGGTGCCGGCCAGCGGCGCGGTCACCGCGTAGACCTGCAGGCTTTCATTGCTCTCGACGGTCGCAAGTACGTCACCCGCCTGAACCGTGTCCCCCAGCTTGACTGCGACGCTCTTGACGATGCCCGGATAGCGCGCCGTCACGGCGCGCACACGCTCACCGTTGGCCTGAATGCTGCCGTACAGCGACAGGCTTTCGCTGATTGCGCCACCGCCGACTGCCGCAGTGACAAGGCCCTGTGCATTGGCCATGTCGGCGTCGATGCTGACGCGGCCTTCGGGCGAGTCGTAGGTCCATCCGTGCTGCTTGCCGGCGTGACTGGCCTGCACCGTAACCGCAAATGAATGCGGCTCGTACACCTCGGCGGGGCTCACCAGATAATCGTCATGGGCAATGAATACGTGCTCGTCGGTCTTGCCGCCGGCCTGACCATTGATCCTCGACAGCTTGATGCTGGCCTGCACATCTTTTGCTGAGACGGGCTTGCCGTTTGCGGTCGCATACAGGCGAAATTCCGGTGGAATCCCGCGCTCGAAGATCGTGACCTCGAGTGCGAAGTCGCCGTCTTCGAGCAGGCGACCGCCATGCGGCCCCTTGACGGCTTCGTCCTGGCTTTCGGTTGCGCCGTGTTCATGCTCCTCGGCATGGCCATCTGCTTCAGGTTCGGACGATCCACAAGCAGACAGCGCCAAGGCAGCAGCCAGCACAAGGATGTAAATGGGTTTGATGGGGTTGCGAATCATGGCGTGACTCCAGCATCAGTACGGGATTCAGTGGCCGGGATGGCGGCGCCGGTCAGGCGCTCGATCTCGACTTGAAAAATGTGGGCATTGGCGGCGGCTTCGATCAGCGCACGCTGCACGGCAATGCGCTCGCGCTGCGCTTCGGTCCATTCCAGATAGCTGTAGCGGCCGCGCTGCCAGGCGTACTCGGTGGCCACCAGTGCGGCTTCCATCTGTGGCAGGACCTCGTCGCGCAGCACCTCGGCTTCGGTGATCGCGTGGCGCAGTTCCTGTACCAGCTCGAACAGGCTGGCTTCTGCACGCACGCGGGCTGCGCGCGTTTCGACATCGACTTCGGCCCGCACGGCACGCGCTTCAGCGATCCGGGGCTGTGCCTGGCGATGGCCGAACAGCGGCACGGAAATGCCACCGACGAATGCCGCATCGTCGGTATCTGCCAGCCAGCGCGCGCCAGCCGAGACTGTGAACTGCGAACGAGCCTTTGCCTCGGCGAGACGAATCTCGGCGTCGCGCTGACGTGCCGCGGTCGCGTAGCGCAGGAAGTCAGGCGACGCCGCGAGCTGGTCAGTCAGCGATTCAAGGTCGCCAACCATCGGCAGACGGAACAGGTCGGCGTCGACCGTGCCGAAGCCGGCTTCGGTGGCGCCCCACATCGCCGCCAGCTTGCGCCGTGATGTCAGCAGCTCATGTTCGGCGTGTTCCTGTTCAACCCGTGCCCGCGCGAACGAAATGCGCGCACGATTCAGTTCGACTTCGGGCGACTTCGCCGCACGCACCCGGCGCTCGACCTCGGTCACCGTTTTCCCGGCGAGCTCCGTTGCGACACCGGTGAGTTCGAGTTGCTTCTGGTCCGAGGCGACGTGAATGAAGCGCCGTCCGAGTTCAGCGAGCACATCGAGCTGGCCGATCGCAGTTTCAATACCTGCGGCAGCGCGCGATTCACGTGCGACATCCAGGCGTCGATCACGCTGGCCGCCCAGCTCGACCACCTGCGACAGTGCAAATGTCGCTTCGACGCCGCTCAGTCCACGCGCGCGTCCGCTGCCGAAGGCATTTTCAATCTGGGTATGCAGTTCCGGCGCGGCGCGCAGTCCTGCGGCATCGACGCGGGCATCCTGTGCCAGCAGGCGAAATGCAGACTGCGCCAGCTCCGGATTGTGGGCCAGCGTATGGGCAACCGCCGCGCTCAGGCTGAGTGGCGGTGCTTCGGCTGTGGCGGGTGTTGCATCGTGTGCTGGCGTCGCAGACGCGCCGGCGCTCAGCAGCGCATAGGCGGCTGCCAGAAAAAATCGAACTGAAACCACGGTGAATCCTCATGACCGGCCCGGCACAGCGGGCACGCCGCATCGCGGCAAGCAAGGTCGACCTTCCAGCGGTGACCTTGTGGCGGACTACGCGAGGATCAGCGGAGGGGCGTGCGAGGGAGGAAGTACGGCGTGACGCGGATGCCGTCGCCAGGGCTCGGGGACAAGCGCGCGCGGCGCCTGGATCTGGCGGCCTGGCAGACGCAGGACGACGACCAGCAACAGCAGCGCTAGTGGCAGCTCATCGGCGAAGACCTTGGACAGGCCGTCGCTGATTGCCTTGGTTTCGAGATCGAGGTGCGCATGCGAGGCGGCGCCAGTCTGCGCACCATGGGCATGCTCGGCGTCGATTTCGTTGGCGTGGATGCCGGCGTCCTCGAAGTGCAGCTGCATCGCATGTTCGGGGGCACTGCCATCGAGTTCCAGATGGCGGTGGTGATGCAGGCCCAGGATCTGCGCAAACAACAGCACCGCGACCACGAGGATTGCGGCGAAAACGGTGCCTGGAGACGAGCGATGCATGGATCAGAGCGTAGCAGACCCGATTGGGCGGATGCTGACGGCGGAATGAATGTTCATGCCATTCGGGCCCAGTCCGGCGACAGCCGCATGATCCAGATGCTGCCGATGACCTGTATGGCGATCAGCAGGCCATGCACGCCCATCAGCACGGCGGCCGGGACCAGTGCCTGGGAAGGCTGGATCAGCAGGACCGAGGCGGAGATCACTTCAGCAAAGCTGATGTGACGCTTGGCCAGCCGGTGATGCAGCAGGTGCAGCGCCTGGACGACGAGCAGGGCGCTGTAGGTGATTTCGGGTGTGAGCATATGGCGTGCCGCAGGGTGTCCGGTGGGGCGACTATTGCACACCCTGGACCTGACTCCAGAGTCAAGTCACCTGCTTTCCATGCTCAGCGTTCGCGCCGGATCAGCGGCCGGCCGACATGCCATGCACCGACGATCAATGGCAGCGCGGTGAGCAGCAGTGCGGTGCGGTCCCACGGCGCCGAGTCGCTGAGCAGCATCGCGACGAGGCCGCAGACGCTCAGCACCGCGAGCAGGCCGACCAGGATCAGCGGATGGCGCGTACCGTTGCTCATTCCAGTGCTCCGGCCGCTGCGATCGCTCCGGTCGTTTCGGTCGAGCGGCTGCGGCGTCGTCGGTTCCACCACAGCCACGCGCCATTGGCGGTGATGAACAGCGTCAGCCAGGTACAGGCGGTCCACAGCAGCTTGAGCGGCAGGCCGCCGTAGTCGCCGAAGTGCAGCGGTTCCGAGATGAAGATGGCTTTCAGGTAGAGCGGAAACTCGGGTACGGCGGCAATCTCGCCGGTGGCGCCGTCGATGATCGCAACGCGCAGCATGCGTTCCTCCGCGCCTTCGGCACCGGCGAGCAGCGCGGTGTAGTGGCGCGGCGTCGAGAAATCGGTGCCAGGGAAGATCACCGACACGACGTTCCAGTCCGGCGGTGCGGTGGTCCTGGCGGCGGCGAAGACGCGATCGATATCGACCGGCGGTTGCTCGGCATTGACCGGTTCCATGCCTGCGGCATGCGCACGCAGCTCCGCGAGTTCGGTGTACTGCCAGATGCCGAGCGCAACGCTGCCGAATCCGAGCATGAAGCCGGTGACGGTGACAACCAGCGCCCAGCCGAGCACCAGTGCGCCGATGAAGTTGTGCAGGTCGAGCTGCAGCAGTCGCGGTCCGCGCCCACGCCGCAGCACGCCGAAGGCGATGCGTCTGACGTACGGCGCGTAGACGACGATCCCGGAGAGCAGCGACAGCAGCACCAGCAGCGCGATCAGCGCACCGATCAGTTCGCCGACCGGGCCGAGAAACCATTGCGCATGCAGTTCCAGCAGAAAACCGGTCAGGGTCTTGGCCGGATCGGATTCACCGATCAGTTCGCCCGTGGCCAGTTCCGCGAAGCGCAGCTGCGCATTGTCGAAGCCGGTTTCACCGCGTTGTGCGGTGATGACGAGTTGCACGCCCGGATGATTCTTCGCGTCGATGCCGACGCTGAGCACACGCTGCTCCGGATATGCGGCAATCGCGTTGGCGACCGCGACCGACAGCGGCTGCTGCGGCGCATCGGCGGAATGGGCCGCGTCCGGAATCACACCGAGTGCATAGTCGATCTCCTCGTGGAAGATCAGCAACGTGCCGGTCAGGCACAGCACGAGAAACGGCAGCGTTGCGATCAGGCTGGTCCAGCGATGCAGCCAGAGATTGGCACGGAACCAGCGGGTCGGGGTGTTCGGGGGCATCGTGTCTGGCTAGTGGATCGCTGCTGAAATCAGTGGTGCTGTGTCTTGTGCGGAAGCAAATACCCGTTCGTGTCGAGTGCCGCGCGCTCGCGCGGTGTATCGAGACGCCGGAGCCGTCATCGGTGGCAGCCGCAAGCTGTCGGGGCGGCATCTCGATACACCTGCTTCGCAGGCACTCGATGCGAACGGACTTTTCTTGAGGCTCACGGCTAGTCCACTGAACCCGTGACTTCGCACCCTGATGAGTGAGTCAGCCGGGATGCGATGCGCGGAAGAAAGCGCAGGAATAGCCCAGCTATTTCGAGCATTTCTGACAAAGCAGCGCGCCCGGATGGCGTGCTCAGCAGGGGGTGGAATGTCATGGGTTCAGCGGATTAGTACAAATTGTTCTTGTAGTCGTGCTGCAGACCTTTTTCCATCAGGCCCGGCACGTTCAGCGCGGCGCGGGCAATCGTCGCCTGCAGGCCGCGCGCCTTGCTTTCCTTGACGTGGGCGACAAACATCGCCGCCGGATCGATGTCCGCCGGTGCCGGCGCGGACGGCCACGGACGGGCGCGCGCCAATGCAGCGCTGTCGCGCAGTTCGAGCGTCGGCTGTTGCACGCGCGTGACGATCTTCGGCACGCGCTCGCCGACGGCGAAGGCTTCGCGCATCGCTGCGCCAGTCGTGATCTGTGCAGTACCGTGCAGCACTGCAACGCGTGCCGATCCGGGGATCAGCACCAACGCCGCGAGGTTGGGCTGCGTCAGCAGGTTGCGGAAACTGTCGACGCGGCGATTGCCGGGGCGGTCGGCATACCAGGCGGCGCCGTCATGCAGCTTGAGCATCGCACCGGCGGGATCGCCCTTGGGGCTGACATCCGCGCGGCCGTCGCGGTCGATGGTTGCCAGCGCCATGAAACGGCTTTCTGCGATGAAGCCGGCGACATCGCCCGGTGATCCGCCCTGTGGCTGCGCCGCCCAGAACTTCGAACGCATCAGTGCTTTCGCGCAATGCAGATAGCATTCCTCGACATCGATCTCGATCGCGTCGCCACCCACCGCAGCAACACGACCGTTGACGCGCAGCGTCTCGTCGATGCCGGGCGTCAGGAACAGCGAACCGAAGCCGCGGCCGACCTGAGCGAACTGCGGATCGTCGAGCAGCGCCAGCGGCAGGCGCAGGCGCTTGGGATCGGGCGCCTGCACGAAACCGGGCTCGCCGCCGCCAACGGTGATGTCGATGGTGCCTTCGC
>JALYJV010000060.1 GCA_030775105.1 Pseudomonadota bacterium
CCTCTCCACTGTCGGGCGATCGCTTGGAAGATGGATTTCGGACTGGAGGACTGTGCGTAGCCTAGCTCCTCCAGGATCACGCAGCTTGTTGGCTGCTCAGCCTGTCTACCTTGGGTATATAACCTCAGCGTACAAAGTGTCGTCAGGAAGAAATTCGACGAAGCCTCATGAATATTGGGAAGGCAAGATAGCCCCGCGAGTGCGGGATCGAGTGGTTGCTTCGCTTCGGGCGGTAGACCCAACACTTGTACCTCATGCCACAAATAAGCTGGCGGCAATCAAAGATTTTCACAGTCTTGCGCCGCAGGCTCAGGAGTTCGGCGTAGGAATTGGAAAATTGCGCGGGATGGTAAATTCCGGATACAACAATCAGATCTCAGAAGCAGAAGACGAATTCAAGGCTTTGGCTCGGGAGATTCGGAAACGTACCGGCATTTGACGTACTCGTTTTCTGGCGGCCCGTTGTAAGTGTCGGAATGGCGCCAGAACCGAACCGAGAGATTAGGTTCGGAACGAGGCTTTTCAGATGGCTGATCTGAAATAACCATGCGTCATGCTGTAGATCCTCTACAGCGAACTCACTGCGTCGTGTGAGTGCCCCAAGAATGGCGTCGTCGCTTTGCCGAACAAAGCTATCGAGGGAATCGGAATAGGCGGCGCGTTGCATTAATCGAGCTTAGCCTAGAGTCCTGCCGAGGTGCGGGTATAGCTTTGCGCAGGGGCCCGATTCCGCCGAGGGCGCCCCGGCTCCGCTAGCCATGCCCGCACGGTCGCGGCGTTATTGGCCCAGCATCGCTCGACAAATGCAGTCGGCTTACCTCCCCTCGCACGTGGGCGCGACACGGGGATTTTGGCTCCCCACCTCTTCTGCCTGGACGGCAGTTTCCAATGAGATGGACTCGATATGCCGACGAGTCCTTTGCTTATGTAGGTTCCTTAAGCTCACAAAACCAGCCGTGTACGCAGTCGTACAGACGCAAGCAAGCGTAAAAGACAACCATGCTTACTCGAGGTGCGGAGCATCCCGTTCCGGACGTCAAACACACTTGGAGAGCAAACATGAATTTCATCATCTGGCTGGTTGTCGGCGGTCTCATCGGTTGGCTCGCCAGCATTGTTATGAAGACCAACGACCAGCAGGGCATGTTGCTGAACGTGGTCGTCGGCATCGTGGGCGCCGTGCTCGCTGGCTGGATCATTTCACCGCTGGTCGGCGTCGGCACGATCAATCAGGACAACTTCAGCCTACCGGCCCTGTTTGTATCGTTCGTTGGAGCCACCATACTCTTGGCCGTCGTGAACCTTGTCCGACGCGGGACTGCGCGCTGATCAGTAACCCCGCGACTCCACTGCGGCATCAAAGTGAAAACCAGGCGCAACAGCGACGTAGTTCTGATTCAGCGTCCGTCGCTCTCTTTGCTCGGTGCCGAGCCCTTCCGTGCTGCTATGGAGCTTGCTCGCCACAAGCTCCGGCGGTCGGGCAACGCAAAGCCGGGTGACAGACATCCGGTCGTGATCTTCCCGGGCTTGGGCATGGATGGCAGTTTCGTCGCTACCTTGCGTGCATACTGCCGCGCACTCGGCTACAACGCGTTCGATTGGGGCCGGGGATTCAATACCGGCCCGCATGGTGATTTCGACGCCTGGCTATACACTTTGAAGTCGGAAGTCGAAGATCTGCTCGCGGACCAGCCCCAACCGGCCACGCTAATTGGCTGGAGCTTAGGAGGGTTTTATGCGCGCGAGATCGGCAAGCTGATGGCACCGCGCATCCGGCAGGTAATCACAATCGGAACGCCGTTCAACGCGGAGGCCGACCACTCAAATGTCGGCTGGCTGTATCGCTTGCTGAGTGGCGGTTCGGCGACGATGGACCCGGCGATGTGCCTGCGCATGCGCACACCTCCCCCGATGCGTACCACCTCGATTTACAGTCGGTCTGATGGCGTTGTTGCATGGGAGACCTGCTGCCACCAGAAGCGATCGAGCCTAGTACATGACATCGAAGTTGGCGGAAGTCATCTCGGCATGGGCTGGAACCGAGATGTGCTTTCGGCGGTTGCGGACCGGCTCGGCCAGCAACCCGGTGTTTGGCGTCGGTATGAATGCGTGCATTGACAGGTGCCCCGGAGCCGCGTTCATACACGATGCGATCGGGAATGCCCCGCCTGCCTTCTAGACCCCGGGCCGCTTCTGGCTGCGACCCACAAGCACCGGGCTGCTCGGATTGGGCAGCACCGACGACGGCGCAGACAGTGTCCCGAGAATGCTCCCGATCACTTCATCAGATGAGCGGCGGCGCACCCGTGCTGGCTTTAGAACGAGAAGGAGTCGCGGCGTTACTGGGTATGCGGTCTCGCCAAGAGATTCTATCGGATCGATCGGATAGGGCTCTTGACAGCTCCTTTGGTGACTGACGATTCGCCGCCGCAAACAGGACCTTGGCGAAGGACCGCAACTGGCACTTCAGCGACAGTCGCTGATCACCCGCCGAACGATTTCACCAAACTGTTGCGTCGATCGGTTGAATCCGCAACCGGAATCCGGCGTTTCGACTCAGAAAGCTCCCGTTCATAGGCGCACTCCCCAGTCAGGCGACAATTTTCGTATCCAGGCGCTGCCGATCAGCTGAACTGCGATAAGCATTCCGTGCGCCGACATCAGCACGATCGCAGGGACCCATGCCGATGTGGGAGGAATACACAGGACGATCGCCGAGATGACCTCGGCGAAACTGATGTGCCTTTTCGCAGGCCGGTGATGCAGCAGGTGTAAAGCCTGCACGACCAGCAATGCGCCGAAGGTAATTTCAGGCGCGAGCATGGCTCGACTCCGGTCGCAGGCCAGCCAGTTCCTGGCGCGCCTGTCGCATCACTTGGGCTGCTGCTGTCAGGCCCATAACACCCATGATCGCGGCAACAACCAAATCTGGCCATGCCGTCCCTGTGCCGAATACGCCAACTGCGGCCGCAACGATGGCTAAGTTGCCGATAGCGTCATTGCGCGAGCAGAGCCACACGGACCGCATATTGGCGTCGCCTTCGCGGAACGTATAAAGCAGCGCGGCCACTGAAACGTTGGCAACCAGAGCGATCGTGCCCACGACACCCATTGTCGCGGCCTCCGGCATTGCGCCGGATGTAGCATTCCAGCCGGCCTGGCCAAGAACATAGATGCCGTACAGCCCCATGGTCAGACCCTTGAGCAGCGCGGTTCGGGCACGTGCCGCTAGGCCCATCGAGAGGACGAACAGGGACACCGCGTAGTTGGCGGCATCTCCGAAGAAGTCCACGGCGTCGGCCAGGAGCGAGGCGGAACTGGCGTGAAGGCCGGAACTCAACTCCACCCCGAACATGAGCAGATTGACCCCTAAAGCTATCCACAGCGCGCGGCGATAGCGCGGAGGAATCTTCACATCGGTGGAGCAGCCTGAGCTACAGCAACTGGCGGACATGTGAGGTCTCGGAACTCTTGGTGGCGAGTATTGAACACCCTGTAGTAACTTCAGGGTCAAGACCCACGGAGCCCCCTATGCCCAAGAGCTATCGAATTGGCGACCTGGCAACCCGATTGGCGGTTTCTGTCGAGACCATTCGCTATTACGAGCGCGAGGGGCTGCTGCCCAAGGCCGATCGAAGCGAAGGCAATTATCGGCTGTACACCGACCAGCACAGCGAACGGCTGGAGTTCATCCTGCACTGCCGTGCACTGGATATGACGCACGAGGAGATTCGCAGCCTCCTGCGCCTGCGCGACTCGCCAGAGCTCGGTTGTGCCGAAGTGAATGCGTTTCTTGATGAGCACATCGAGCACGTGGCCTGGCGTCTTCGCGCCCTGCGCAACCTTCAATCTGAACTCAAATCCATCCGTGCGCGGTGTGAAGCCCCAAGCACAGCAAGGAACTGCGGCATCCTGCAGGAGCTCGCCTTACCGTCTAAGAAGAGGCGCCCATCAACTAAGGTCGGCGTGCACGCGCAAAAGATGGGGCGTTGAACGACCCGAAAGAGCCGTCTGCTTACAGCGCGCCGCGCAAAGCACTCATCTTCTGGAAAATGGCCACCGAATTTGCTGGTAGTAGCTCGTGGGCATTGTTGTGTCGTGCAGTCCGAGCTCACCTCGTCCTGGACTCCGTGGTGCATCGTGGAACGTCCCGAACAAACGATCCCAGATCAGAAATACTTCGCCGAAATTGACCTGTGCATCTTCAAACTCGCGCTTGTGATGCCAACGGTGCATCTCCGCGACCCCGAGTAGATACCGAAAAGGTCCGAGCCGGTAATCCAGGTTGGCGTGCTGAAACGCTAGATGAACAGTCATTACACTTAGCCAAGCGCCCACGGCAATTGGGGTGGCGCCTATGGCAATCAATACGGTCAGCCCAGGCGTCGCAAGTACGAGTGCTGACAGCGGATGACGTCGGCCACCGTTGAGCCAGTACATCCGCTCAGAGCTGTGGTGGATGGCGTGCAGGTTCCACAGGAAGTTATGGGAATGACTAGCGCGATGCATTGCATACAGCCCCAGATCCATTACCGCTCCAGCGAGTAAAACTTGCAGAGCCATTGGCGCTTCACTGGGCCACAAACTCCAGGCTTCAGGTAGAAACTCACGCAGGCCAAAAGCTGAAGCGACAGCGGTCTGTGTCAGCAAATATCCAACCATGAAGTGCACCGCATCGACAGAGGTGTCTCCCCTGTGGTCCTGATTCCAGGAGGCCTCGAAAGGTGCGATACGTTCGAGCAATGCCACACAGGCCATCCCGCCCGCCACGATAATTGGGAAGACCGGCCAATACGACACCCCGTCGCTGGCCAGGAAGATCAACAGGATGGCGGAACCACCTGCAATCAAGGGATAGGATAGGTAACGGATCAGGGTTCGCATTTCATCGGCTCCAGTATTTGCAGGAGCTTGCCAATGGCGATGCTGGGCGTCTTGAACGATCTAGCTGCCGATTGCTCTGCTGTGAAGGGCCAACAGCATCTTTGGTGCGATTCCGAAGTGTCGACGGAACGTGCGCGTGAAATGCGCCGCATCAGAGAATCCGGCGGTAACGGCCGCGTTGGTCAGGGTTTGGCCTGCCATCACTTGCGTCATTGCCATCAGTAACCGACGCCAGCGCAGATAGGGGCGCAAGGGAAGACCGGTGTGGTCGCGGAATCGATGCAGAAAGCGGCTCTCGGAAAGCCTTGCCTGCGCGGCCAGCGTTGAGGTCTTGAGCTGTTCGGGCAATACCTGAGGGAGTGATTCGATCAACTTCTCGATCAGCGGATCTCCGAGGGCGGCTCTCGCCTGGCGAACGTTGCCGGGGGCAAGTGCACTGACGAGGGCACTGATTGCCGCATCATTCGGGATTTGCCCCAATGCTTGCAGCGCAGCCTGCACCTGTGTGCTCCCCAGCACTTGGCAGCCGTCATTGAGGATGCGCCGCACGCTGCGCCCCACTGAAGAATCAGGCTCGATATACAGCAAGACGACCCGGTTGTTGGACGGGACAAGCTGATGCTTGATGTCAGGACCAATAACGAAACCAGCGTGCTGGCCCCAGCCGAACTCTTGGGTCCAAAGGGTCTGCGGATGATCTGAAAGGACGATCTGCACTGCGTGATGTGCGTGCGGTTCCGCGTCGCCAGCGTGACCGATGAACAAACCCCAGCCCAGGCCCATGCTGGCGGTTCCGCTCCATCTCGCTTCGCCTGGGTTTCTACTCATTGATTCAATGTTGCGTGGCTTTCTTCAACTAGAAGCATGGGAGCCCTTCCATCGTCATACCAATCTCATTGCCGTCCCGTGAATGAACGGAGGCATGGGCCGCCAACATGATGGGGCGTTACTTTGCGATGAGAAAAATAGCCCAGATATAGCCTGCGAGCGTCGGAAGCATTGTCGTCGCAATGCCAAACGCGCGCGCGCCCGCTCCTTTTGGATAGCCCAAGTAAAACGTCACTCGCCCGATGGCAAAAAGGAGAACACTTGCTGGGATGAATGCGAGCGCGGGTCCAGAAAGTAGCGTCGCGAGAGCGAGATATGCGCCCGCCGCAATAACTGATTGTTCAAGAGTGTTTTGAAGGAAAGCAACTCGGACAGCAATCGACGGGCTTGGTGCGGCATAAGCAGAGCCACAAATATCTGCAGCCGAGTGACGTCGGCCGTGAGAAACCATGCCAACGGCAATGACGACCCATACCAATACGAAAATGTTTGCCTGCAAGGCGAAGGCGATTCGCTCGCCAAACTCAATCGGCAGTAAGAAAACCCCAGGAATAAGAAAAATAGCGCCTGCGACAACAACAAGGCAGAAGAAGAAGGAGACAGCAATAGCAATGTTGATTTTCTGCTGTTCCTTTCGAAGCTCTGAGTTCGTAGTCATGACGATCGTGTGTCGTAGGGCCGTCGGCTGACACTAGATCGACATACTAGCAAAGCCTCTGAGGTCTCAACGTTGGTCGCGAGCGATTGGCCGAAATTCCGCTGAAGCCGATCCGAGTGAACTCCACCGAATCGAGTACAGATGGCACTTCAGCGACAGTCGCAGATCAGCCCGTTGCAGCCGGCCACGTGCGCTAAGTGACAGTCGCAAAGCAGTCATTCGCTCGAATGCGCACTACTTCAGGTAGGAGCGCATGACATTGACCGCCGCGTCGAGGTCTCCGCTGTCAGCGCCCTCTGCTGGAACCAGGTGTTGGCGCAGGTGCCCTTCAAGAACCTCCGCCATCAGTCCATTGATCGCACCGCGTGCCGCCGCGATCTGCTGAAGGATCGCCACACAATCAGCTTCGCCGTCCAACGCATTTTCCAGGCTCCGCAGCTGGCCTTGAATGCGCCGCACGCGGCTAAGCAGGGGCTTTTTGTAGTCGACGGTATGCGCCATTTGTGAATCTCAAATATACTAGGGGGCAGTATATTCCAGTTGAGCAGAAATACCATGGCCGCCCATTCCCACGCATTCAACCAGGGCAATCCGCTCGCCGAACGGCGAACGCTTTGGGCTGTACTGCTCACCGCCGGAATGATGGTCGCGGAAATCGCGGGTGGGTGGGTTTACAACTCGATGGCCCTGCTGGCCGACGGGTGGCACATGAGCTCCCACGCGCTCGCGCTCGGCCTCGCGGCATTGGCCTATCTGCTTGCACGGCGTCTGGCCAACGATTCGCGATTTGCCTTCGGCACCTGGAAGATCGAAATCCTCGGCGGTTTCACCAGCGCGCTGTTGCTCCTGCTAATCGCCGTGTCGATGGCCTATCAGTCGTTAGAGCGATTGTTCTCCCCCGCGACCATTCACTATGACCAGGCAATTGCTATCGCTATTGTGGGCTTGGCGGTGAACTTGGCCTGCGCGCGTTTGCTGCATGCCGGCCAAGGTCATGGTCATTCCGACCATGATCACGCTCATGGCCACGATGACCATGCTCATGAAGATCTGAATCTTCGTTCCGCGTATCTACACGTATTGGCCGATGCGGTGACCTCGGTTCTGGCCATCGTTGCCTTGACCGGCGGCAAGCTGTGGGGAGCGGATTGGCTCGATCCCCTGATGGGCATCGTCGGATCTTTTCTGGTCGCGATCTGGGCGGTTGGCCTGTTGAAGTCGACAGGCCGAATCCTGCTGGACGCAGAAATGGATTCACCGGTCGTTGAGGAAATCCGCGAAGTGATCTCCAGCAGTCCAGTGCCGGCGCAAATCACCGATCTGCACGTCTGGAGGGTCGCCGCCGGGAAGTACGCCTGCATTCTGGGTTTGGCCGTTGATGGCCGGGCGACAGCGGAAGACTTCCGCCGTCAGCTTTCAGTTCATGATGAACTGGTCCACGTGACCGTCGAGATTGCTCCAGCTTAGAGCCATGAGAAGGGCGTCTTTCACCATTGGTCGGTTCGCGTGCCCCGACGTGATGAGGTAGGCTAATTCCATGCCTCTGCGCCTCCTGCCAGCCCTTCTATGCCTTTGCCTGTTCGCGGCGCTGCAGGGCATTGACCTGCATGAGCATCGGCACAGTCATGATGCGCAACCGGTACACAGCCACGTCGTCACCGCGTTTGGTCACGATCATGCGCAGACTCATGCCGATGGCGTCTTCGACGACGATGGATTCAAGGTGGCTGCTCGCACAAAGCCTCCGTTGCCGGCGGTCGTATTGACACAAGTGCCGCAGCTTTTTGACGCCGAGGTTGAGTCGACCCCGCGCATCCATCCTGCGACCAATCAGCAATTGACGACCGGGCCGCCGCCCCATAGCAGGCCTCCAAGCCAAGCTCCGCCGAACTCTTCGGTGATCGTCTAGCGCGTTGCGCCCTCGTGAAGGACGCGGCGCAGCCCCGCGTTACCGAAAGAGGATGTCCCTGTGTACGCACCCAGTGTTTGGCGCGCTGCCGTTACCTCGGCTGTCTTGCTTGCCGCGCCGATTCCGTCGGCACTCGATCGACTGCCGCGAGGAACCTTGTCTCTCAGATTCTGCGTGGCCTCCCAGTCGCATTCATCAGCAGCTGCACTCCCCATTGCTGGAAAATCTGAAACGTTGTGCGCCCGTAAAGTGAAACATTCCCCCGTATCAAAGGAGAGATTCATGCGAGTCATCTATGCCTTTCTTTTTGCCGCACTGACCACAGCCGCCATCGCTCACGAGGACCATGATCACGACAATGCCCCGCCTCTAAAAGCCCCGCCAAAAGTGATGTCTCAGCCGGCAGGCGACAAGTCCCCGGCGCCAACGTCGGCACCGACGGAAAAGGCCTCGGCCACTCCTTCCGCCACAGCCGCTCCAAAGGCGCCATAACCAGGATCAGGTGGAAGTCGCATATGCAGCTTCCGCCTTCTGCCATCTTCATGCTCGTCGAGGATTTCGTGATGGCTTATCAAAAGCATATGCACCGCCTTGTGCGGGGCATGTGCGCCCTGTTGTTATTGATTGCTGCGCCACTTGCCCAGGCGCATGGCGTCGCGGAAGGCGATGGTGCCTTCATCGAAAGTAACAGTGGTCGGCACCTGATCCCTTACATGTATCTAGGTGCCAAGCATATGGTGACGGGCTACGACCATCTGCTATTTCTGTTCGGCGTCATCTTCTTTCTGTATCGCCTGAAGGAGATCGGCCTGTATGTCACGCTGTTCGCCATCGGTCACAGCAGTACCTTGCTGTTCGGCGTGCTCAGCGGAGTCCACGTCAATCCTTACCTCATTGACGCGGTGATCGGTCTATCGGTCGTCTATAAAGCCTTGGATAACCTCGGCGCATTCGCGCGCATATTTGGATTCCAACCCGACACTCGGACCGCAGTGTTGGTATTTGGGTTGTTCCACGGCTTCGGGCTCGCAACCAAGCTGCAGGATCTTCATCTGTCAGCCGACGGCTTGGTGCCGAACATTCTCGCGTTCAACATTGGCGTGGAATTGGGGCAGTTGTTGGCGTTGTCGGCAATTCTCATCGCCATGGGGTTTTGGCGTCGCACAGCTGCATTTTCGCGCCAAGCCCTAGCGGCTAATGTGCTGCTCATGAGCGCCGGCTTCGCGCTAACGGGCTATCAGATCGCTGGCTACTTCACGCAATCCAATTAGGTGCTCCCATGAACAGCCCAACCTCTTTGTCTATGACATTGCCGCAGCTGTTGAAGGCGACCGCCCTGGCCTTGGCGCTCGCGGCGACACTTCTGGTTACAGCCATTCTCCCTGCCGAGTACGGCATTGACCCGACAGGCGCAGGCAGGGTGTTGGGACTTACGACGCTGGCCGGTGCCGATCCCGACGCTGAGGTTTCAATCCCCGTCGCGGAAGACAATGCCGGCGCCACGGTAGTGCAGTACGACGTGTCTTTTCACAGTGAAGAGTTGTCGATGACTCTGCAGCCTGGCGAGGGCGGCGAGATCAAAGCATTGATGCGCACCGGTGAATCCATCGTTTTCAGCTGGGCGGCCGACGGCGGCACGCTCAGTTTCGACATGCATGGCGAAAAGCTGAACGCTGGTGACGAGTTCAGCAGCTATTGGAAGGACCGGGACTACGCCAGAGCCAATGGTCGTTTCGTGGCGCCTTTTGACGGCACACATGGTTGGTACTGGAAGAATCGTGGGACTGAGCCAGTGACCGTTAACGTGAAGGTCAGCGGATTCTTTGAGAAGCTTTACAGGCCGGGCTAGATGTCGGCACTTCAGAGACAGTCGCAAATCAGCCCGCTGCTGCCAAAGCCGCCCAAATGTTGGTTAACTGCTGAGCAGCTTGGGCGCTCACCGCGTCTTCTTGTTCGGCAGCGCACCGACAGCCACCGCTAAGGTGGCGATGATCGGACAGGGCAGGTCGGTGCGAGTGTGTTCGCACTCTGTGACCAGATGCCTTAACACTTTCTGCATGCGCCGCAGGTCCGACAACTTCAGCTCGATCTGCTGCAGCCGATCCGACGCGATCTGGCGGATGGAGCTGCGGTCGATCCCGTCTTCGAGTCTCAGCAGTTCGGCGATCTCATCGAGCGAAAATCCCAGTTCCTGTGCGCGCTTGATGAAGCGGATGCGCTCGGCGAGCGCAACAGGGTAATGTCGATAGGCACCGACGGTTGCTGGTAGCGGCAACAGTCCGCGCTGCTGGTAGTAGCGGATCGTTTCTACGCCGACTCCGGCCGACCGAGCGAGCCGGCCGATGGTCAGCGATGGGGAGCTTGTGGAGGTCACTGAAAAGGCCTTGACTCTGGGGTCGGGTACAGAGTTTAGCCTGCATGCACTTTCCATCAACGGAATACCTGCCATGAATAAATCGCACGACCGCCATTGCCTTCACGCCCGCCAGGCGCCCGCCGCCGCGGCGGCTCCTGACGCCGCTCATTCCTGCTGTGCTTCTAAGAAGTCTGAATCGGAAGACACGCCGTCGTCGGTCGAATTGAAGGATCCGGTCTGCGGCATGACCGTGACGGCGCAATCGCCGCATGTTCTGGAGCATGAAGGCAAGCCGGTGTACTTCTGCAGTGCCGGGTGCAGGACTAAGTTCGCGGCCAACCCCGAACGCTATCCGCTGACCGGCGCGCATCTCGCTGCTGCTGTTTCCGCGCCGGCCGTGGCGGATGCGATCTACACCTGCCCGATGCATCCCGAAGTGCGGCAGGACCATCCGGGTGATTGCCCGAAGTGCGGCATGGCGCTGGAACCCGAGATGCCTTCGCTCGACGAGGGCGAGAGCCCTGAACTGCGCGACTTCCGCCACCGCTTCCTGTGGACCTTGCCGCTCACGCTGGCTGTATTTGTGCTGGCGATGTTCGGGCACCAGTTGCAGTGGTTCAGTATGGTGACGCAGAGCTGGATCGAACTCGCGCTGTCCCTGCCCATCGTGCTGTGGGCCGGCCTTCCGTTCTTCCAGCGCGGCGTGCAGTCCATCGTCAATCGCAGCCCAAACATGTGGACGCTGATCGGCCTGGGCACTTCGGCCGCGTTCGTCTACAGCGCGATCGCCACCGTCGCACCCGAGGTGTTCCCGGAATCATTCGTGTCGATGGGTCGTGTCGCGGTCTACTTCGAAGCTGCGGCGGTGATTATCTCGCTGACTCTGCTCGGGCAGATTCTTGAGCTCAAGGCGCGCTCGCAGACTTCGGCGGCGATCAAGTCCCTGCTCGGGCTCTCGCCGAAGACCGCGCGCCGCCTCAATGCAGACGGCAGTGAAGAAGACGTGCCGCTCGCGCATGTTCACGTCGGCGACCGACTGCGCGTTCGTCCAGGTGAAAAAGTGCCGGTGGACGGAATCGTGCTCGAAGGCGGCAGTGCGGTGGATGAGTCCATGCTCACCGGCGAGCCCATGCCCGTGAGCAAGCGCATTGGCGACAAGCTGATCGGCGCTACACTCAACACCAGCGGCGCTCTGGTGATGAAATCTGAACGCGTCGGTTCGCAGACCGTGCTCGCGAGCATCGTGCAGATGGTGGTGCAGGCCCAGCGCTCGAAGGCACCGATGCAGCGCATGGCGGACCAGGTTGCAGGTTATTTCGTGGTCAGCGTCGTTAGTATCGCGCTGCTCACGTTCTTTGCCTGGGGTCTGTTCGGACCGGAGCCGGCTTGGGTCTATGGCCTGATCAACGCGGTCGCCGTGCTGATCATCGCTTGCCCCTGCGCGCTGGGACTTGCCACACCGATGTCGATCATGGTCGCGACCGGCAAGGCTGCGACCCAAGGCGTCCTGTTCCGCGATGCGGCGGCCATCGAGAACTTCCGCAAGGTCGATACGCTGATTGTGGACAAGACTGGCACGCTCACCGAAGGCCGGCCGCGCTTTGATCGCGTGATCGCCGCTTCCAGCTTCACGGAGGATCAAGTACTTCGATTGGCCGCAAGCCTCGATCAGGGCAGCGAGCATCCACTGGCACAGGCCATCGTCAACGCTGCGCGCGAGCGCAAGCTGATGCTGGACAAAGTTGAAGGTTTCGAATCCAGCACCGGCATCGGCGTGCGTGGCGCCATCAACGGAAGTTCACTGGCGCTGGGTAACACCGCGCTCATGGAGCAGCTCAAGGTTCAGGTCGATGCCCTGACGGTGCAGGCCGAGGCGCTGCGTGCCGAGGGTGCGAGCGTGATGTTTCTCGCAATTGACGGTCTGCTCGCCGGCTTGCTGGCGGTGTCCGACCCGGTGAAGGCCAGCACCGCAGAGGCATTGAACACGCTTCGGGCTTCGGGGCTGCGCGTGATCATGGCGACGGGTGATGGTCTGACCACGGCACGTTCGGTTGCAGCAAGGCTCGGCATCGACGAGGTTTACGGCGAAGTCAAACCCGCCGACAAGCTCGCGCTGGTTGAGACGCTGCAAGGCGAAGGTCTCATCGTCGCGATGGCCGGTGACGGCATCAACGATGCACCTGCGCTCGCGCGGGCCGACGTCGGTGTGGCCATGGGCACCGGCACTGACGTGGCGATGAACAGCGCACAGGTCACGCTGGTGAAGGGGGATCTGCGCGGCATCGCGCAGGCACGCCTGATCTCGCAGCAGACCATCACCAACATGAAGCAGAACCTCGGCTTTGCTTTCGCCTATAACGCGCTCGGCGTCCCGCTGGCGGCCGGTGTGCTGTTCCCATTCAATGGCTGGCTGCTGTCGCCCATGATCGCGGCTCTGGCGATGAGCTTGAGTTCGGTGTCCGTCATCGCCAATGCGCTGCGCCTCCGCGCTGCGCGTTCGCACTGAGTCAGCGGACCCTGTTCATCCGCGAAGGACTATCTGGAGATTGTCGTGACATTCAATCTGAAATCCTTGCCAGCAGCCATGTTGATGACTGCGCTTACCGGGTGCGCCAGTACGCCAGCGGACTGGGGACGCAGCGAGGTCGCACAGATGACCGCCGATCGCGGCCGCGCGCTGCCGAACCTTGCCGATGCCGGCGCCTTCACCGTCAACGCGCTGCGCGAACCGCTCACCGTGGATACTGCGATCCAGCTCGCGCTGATCAACAACCCGGCGGTGCGTCGTGAAGTCGCGCACCTGGGATTTGCCGCGGCTGAGGTGTACGAGGCCGGGCGGCTTGCCAACCCGGTGCTTTCCTTGACGCATCTGTCGGGGGATTCCAGCGCGGGCGCGAACGTTCCGCAGCTCACGCTGGGCATCGCGTTCAATTTCGTGAACCTGCTGTTCCTTCCTGCGAACACGCGCTTCGCTCAGGCGCAGTTCGACGCGGCGAAGCTCAGTGTCGGTGCCGCCGCGCTCGACTTGGCCGCCGACGTCGAGGTGGCCTGGTACGCGGCGACCGGTGCCGACCAGCTCGCGCAGATGCGCGAGGCCGCTGCCCGCGCCGGCCGTGCTTCGGCGAATCTGGCGCAGCGCTATTTCGATGCGGGCAACATCAGCGCGCGCGAGCTGGCGATGGAACATGCGGCTGCCAGCACCGCAGCGCTCGCGGCAATCTCGGCGCGGGCCGCGGCGGCGGAAACGCGCTCGCGACTGAATCGCCTGATGGGACTCAACGCAGACCAGAATGCCTGGACGCTCGATGCGCGGCTCGCAGAGCCCTTGCCGCAGGAAGACGATGCCGCCGAGTTGCAGCGCTTGAGCCTGGATGCGCGGCTGGACGTTGCGAGCCTGCGCCGTCGAGCCCAGGCGATTGCGGACCGCTACGGCTTCACACGGCGCACGCGCGTGGTCAGCGGAATCGAGATCGGCGCCGAGCGCGAACGGGACTTTGACGGGGCCATCGATGCGGGACCCACGCTATCGCTGGAGCTGCCGCTGTTCAACTGGGGTGGCGGTCGTGTGGCGTCGATCCAGGCCGCGCTGGATCAGGCCGAGGCCGAACTCGACGAGCGGGTGCTCGACGTCTCCAACGAGGTCCAGCTCAGCAGCGCGAAGGTCGCGGCGGCCCGATCACTCGCCGACGAGTACCGCCGCGTGCTGATCCCGCAACGCGAGGCCATCGTCGCGCGTGCGCAGGAGCAGCAGAACTACATGCTGATCGGCGTCTTCGAGCTGATCCTCGCCAAGCAGCAGGAGTACGAGGCGTACGCCGGCTACATCGAGACGGTACGCGATTACTGGGTTGCGCGCGCGGAACTCACGCGCGCGGTGGGCCGTCGTCTTCCGAGCAGCGCACAGGAACAGAAGCCCACCCTCGACCCTGCGGACGTGCTGCGTCCCACGGGCGAGGTGATGGATCACAGCCAGCACTTGATGCACGACAGCCCGGTTACCCCGAGCGAAGCAGGCCCCGTGCCCCACGGAGATCACCGATGAACCCACCCGACTATTCACGCCGCCGGCTGTTGCAGATCGCGGGCAGTGCCGGTCTGCTCGCCGGTGTCTCGCGCGTCGCGCAGGCGCAGCACGAAGGTCACGTCATGCCCGCGCCCGACGGCGTCGCGGCAGCGCCCGCAGCCCTGGCGCCCTCTGCCCCGCTGAAACGTCACCCTCAGGGCTATCTGCCCGTGCGCACGCTCAATGGCTGGACCTTGCCGTACACGCTCAATGCCGGCGTCAAGGAGTTCCATCTTGTGGCCGAAGAGATCGAGCACGAATTCGCGCCCGGCTCGCGCGCCAAGTGCTGGGGCTACAACGGCACCACGCCGGGTCCGACCATCGAGGCTGTCGAAGGCGATCGCGTGCGCATCTTCGTCACCAACCGGCTTGGCGAGTGGACCAGTGTGCACTGGCACGGTATTGATCTGCCCAACGGATACGATGGTGTCGGTGGCCTCAACCAACCGCACATCAAGCCGGGAGAAACCTTCGTCTACGAGTTCACGCTCAAGCAGCACGGCTCGCACATGTACCACCCGCATGCCGATGAGATGACGCAAATCGCGTTCGGCATGATGGGGCTGTTCATCATTCATCCGAAGGCGGGTGAGTCGGTTGCCATCCATCGCGATTACGCCTTCCTGCTGCACAACTGGGCCCTGCACCCGGGCACCTACCGGCCCGATCCGGCGGTGATGCAGGAGTTCGATCTGTGGACCTTCAACAGCAAGACCTTTCCGGCGATCGAGAACCTGGTGATGCGCACCGGCGAGCGCGCGCGCATCCGCATCGGCAATCTCTCGATGTGGAATCACCCGATTCACCTGCACAGCAATCCGTTCTGGGTGACGGGCAGCGACGGCGGACGCTGGCCGCAGTCGCAGTGGCGGCGCGAGGTCACCGAGATCGTCGGCGTGGGCCAGATGCGCGACCTGGAATTCGTCGCGACCGAACCCGGTGACTGGGCGCTGCATTGTCATATGTCGCACCACACAATGGGGCCGATGGGACATGCCATACCTAATCCCACCGGGGTTGACCAAAGCGGCGTCGAGGCCGAGATCCGCAAGCTGCTGCCGGGCTATGCCGCGATGGGTAAGCACGGCATGGCCGAGCACGGCGAGCATGTCGCAATGGGTCTGCCGGGTCCGGCGAACACGCTGCCGATGATGACCGGCGACGGGCCGTTCGGGCCCATCGAGATGGGTGGCATGTTCACCTTGCTGAAGGTGCGTGATGAGCTGAAGGCCGGGGACTACACCGATCCCGGCTGGTATCGCTATCCGAAGACCCAGATCGCGCGAAAGGTCAGCGGCGACCCCAACTTCGGCAACCCACCGCGCCGCGATCCCTACCCTGCATCCTCAGCGGGTCCGCTGGCGCAGCCAACAGTTCCCGAAGGTGAGAGCATGCCCGGTATGGATCACTCCCAGCACGGCCAGTAAAAGGACCTACGCATGGTCAAATCCTTCGGGCTGTCCATCCTCGATCAGGCCGTCCCCGTTTCGCCGGTCGCGATGCGCCTGGTGTCGGTCGGCGTGCAGGCGCTCTGGAGGCGGATCGTGGCAAGCCATCCCGAGGCCGAGTCCCGTCCGCTGCTGCTGAGCTACGACGTGCATCCCTCGCCGGAGGGGCCGGTGCTGATTGAGGTCAACACCAATGCTGGTGGTGTGCTCACCGCCATCGAAGCCGCTCGTCAGGGTAACGACTGCTGCGCAGACCTTCAGCAGAATCTGCTAGAAGCGCGGCTGCTGGCGCTGTTCCAGCGCGACCTCTTGGGCCCGGATCGCGAGCAGACCGGCATTGTCGCCATCGTCGATGACAAGCTCGAAACCCAGACCCTGCTGGCTGAGATGCAGGCACTGGCCCAGCTGATCCAACCGCACGCCATCGACGTGCGGGTCGTCGACACCGCAGATATTGCGTATCGGGATGGCAGGCTTCGTCACGGTGAGGACGCGATTGACCGCGTGTATTGGCGTAGCACCGATTTTCTGCTCGCTGAGCCCGCTCATGCCGATGTGCGCCGGGCCGTGCGCGAAGGCACCACGGTTATAGCGCCGTCGCCCGAGGCCTACGACGCCATCGCCAACAAGCGACGCTTCGTGGAATGGTCGGCGCAGACGGAGTTGTCACGCGACGAGGAAACCGGGCTGGCATTGCGCATCGCCGAAACGCTGCCGATGGCTGCCCGCACCACGAGTGACTGGCATGCCGACCGCCGCAACTGGGTGTTCAAGCCGGTTTCGGGATACGCCAGCCGCGGCGTGTATGTCGGCAAGAGTGTCAGCCGCCGCAAGCTCGACGAGCTTCCGGCCGCCGACTACCTCGCGCAACGCTATGCACCGCACCCCGTGATTGATCGCGATGGCAGGCAATGGAAGTACGACGTTCGATTCTTTGCTGATCGAGGACAGGTGATCGG
>JALYJV010000061.1 GCA_030775105.1 Pseudomonadota bacterium
CCCTTGTCCTTGCCAGTGATGACGACGACTTCGTCGTCCTTACGGATCTTGTTCATGTTGGCTCTCTTACAGCACTTCAGGTGCCAGCGACACGATCTTCATGAAGCGGTCGCGCAGTTCGCGCGTCACCGGTCCGAAGATACGGGTGCCCAGCGGTTCCAGCTTGGTCGACACCAGAACGGCGGCGTTCGAATCAAAACGAATCACCGAACCGTCAGCGCGCTTGATCGGAAACTTGGTGCGGACGACAACTGCGTCGTGCACTTCGCCCTTCTTGACCTTGCCACGCGGAATTGGATCCTTGATCGTGACCTTGATCAGGTCGCCCACGCCAGCGTAGCGGCGGTACGTCGAACCCTTGACCTGAATCACCTGCATCAGGCGCGCGCCGCTATTGTCGGCCGCAACCAGAAACGATTCTTGCTGAAGCATGACTTAGGCTCCCTGCTGCTGCAGTGCGCTGGCCTGTTCCAGCACTTCGACGAGGCAGAAGTGCTTGGTGGCCGACAGCGGGCGGGTTTCGACGATTGCAACCAGGTCACCCTCGTTGCAGACGTTGTTCTCGTCGTGCGCGTGCAGCTTGGTCGAACGGCGCAGCATCTTGCCGTAGATCGGGTGGCGCTCCTTGCGCTCAACCAGAACCGTGATGGTCTTGTCGGCCTTGTTGCTGACGACGCGACCGACGATGCGGCGCTTGCTCTTGGTTTGTTCTTCGCTCATGACGCCTTCACCTGCACCTGCTGAGCCATGACGGTCTTCAGACGGGCAATCTTCTTGCGCACGTCGCGGACCAGATGGGATTGACCACCCTGACCCGTGGCCTGCTGCATGCGCAGATTGAACTGCTCCTTGCGCAAGGCTTCGAGTTCAGTGGCAAGGCCCTGCGTGTCTTTGGCGCGGAGGGACTTTGTATATTCCTGAGCTCTCATTACATGATCGTCCGGTTAACGAACGTGGTTTTCACCGGCAGCTTCGCTGCTGCGAGGCGGAAAGCCTCGCGCGCGGTGACTTCATCCACACCTTCCATTTCGTAAAGCACCTTGCCCGGCTGAACCTTGGCAACCCAGTACTCGACGTTGCCCTTGCCGGAGCCCATGCGGACTTCGAGAGGCTTTTTGGTGACCGGCACGTCCGGGAAGATACGGATCCACACCTTGCCACCGCGCTTGATGTAGCGCGTGATGACTCGGCGCGCCGCTTCAATCTGGCGTGCGGTGATACGACCACGCTCGGTGGTCTTGAGGCCCCACTCGCCGAAGCTGACCTTGTTGCCGGTCAGCGCCATGCCAGTGTTGGTGCCTTTACGTTGCTTGCGAAATTTTGTGCGCTTGGGCTGCAGCATTGCAGTCTTCTCCGTCGTCTTAGGCCGTTACGGCCTCGGCGGTTTCATTACGATCCTGGCGGCGTTCAGCTTCGAACACCTCACCCGTGAACACCCACACCTTGACGCCGATGATGCCGTACTGCGTGCGTGCTTCGCCCGTCGAATAATCGATGTGGGCGCGCAGGGTATGCAGAGGCACGCGGCCTTCGCGATACCACTCCGTACGAGCGATTTCGGCGCCGTTCAAACGGCCACCGACCTGAATCTTGATGCCGCCGGCACCGATGCGCATCGCGTTCTGCACGGCGCGCTTCATGGCGCGACGGAACATGATGCGACGCTCGAGCTGCTGAGCAACGCCATCGGCGATCAGCTTGGCGTCGAGTTCCGGCTTGCGGATCTCTTCGACCGAGAGGTGCACCGAATCAGTCTTGAGGCCCATGATCTTGGCCACTGCCTGCTTCAGCTTCTCGATGTCTTCGCCTTTCTTGCCGATGACAATGCCGGGGCGCGCCGTGTGAATCGTCACGCGGGCGGACTTGGAAGGACGATCGATCTGGATGCGCGAGACCGATGCCTGGGCGAGCTTCTTCACAAGGTACTGGCGCACGGCCATGTCCTTGAGCAAGGTTTCGCCGTAGGCGCTGCGCTCTGCGTACCAGTTCGAAGTCCACTTCGTGCTGATACCGAGGCGAAAACCGTTCGGATTGACTTTATGACCCATGGTTCTCTCTTGCAGTTGACGTCGACGGCTTAGTGGCCGTCAGACACCCTGATCGTGATGTGGCTGGTCGGCTTGACGATACGGTCAGCACGGCCCTTCGCGCGCGGCATGATGCGCTTGAGGACCGGGCCCTGGTCGATGAAGATTTCCTGAATCTTCAATTCATCGACGTCGGCGCCATGATTGTTCTCGGCGTTGGCAATCGCGGATTCCAGAACCTTGCGGATCAGGCCAGCCGGCTTGCGCGTCGAAAACTTCAAAATGTTCAGAGCTTCGTCAACCTTCTTGCCGCGGACCAGATCAGCAATCACGCGGCCCTTCTTGGGCGACAGACGAACGAACTTCAAAACGGCTTGAGTCTGCATGGCTGATCCTTACTTGGAAGCCTTGTCGGCCGCGTGACCCTTGAAGGTCCGCGTCGGCGCAAATTCGCCGAGCTTGTGGCCAACCATGTTGTCGGTAACGAACACCGGCATGTGCTGCTTGCCGTTGTGCACCTGGATCGTCAGACCGACGAAATCAGGTGTGATCATGGAACGACGCGACCAAGTCTTGATCGGACGCTTGACCCGCTGCGACTGCATATCTTCCACCTTCTTGGCGATATGGTGGTCGACGAACGGGCCCTTCTTAACGGAACGTGGCATGGCCTAGTGTCCTGCTTACTTCTTCGAATGGCGGCTGCGCACGATGAACTTCTGCGTGCGCTTGTTATTGCGGGTCTTGAGGCCCTTGGCCTGCTGACCCCACGGGCTAACCGGGTGCGGGTTACCCTGGCCGGAACGGCCTTCACCACCACCATGCGGATGGTCGACCGGGTTCATGACGACACCGCGGACGGTCGGGCGAATGCCCAACCAGCGCTTGGCACCGGCCTTACCGAACTGGCGCAGGTTGTGCTCGTTGTTGCTGACTTCACCGATGGCCGCACGGCACTCAGCGAGTACCTTGCGCATTTCACCGGAGCGAAGACGCAGCGAGACATACTCGCCATCACGGGCAACCAGCTGCACAGCGGCGCCGGCACTGCGCGCAATCTGCGCACCCTTGCCCGGACGCATTTCTACGCAATGGATGGTCGAACCCAGCGGGATGTTGCGCATCGGCAGCACGTTGCCCGGCTTGATCGGCGCGTCGGAACCCGACTGCACCGTGTCACCTTCGGCCATGCCACGCGAGGCAATGATGTAAGCGCGCTCGCCGTCGGCGTAGCACAGCAACGCGATGTGAGCAGAACGGTTCGGATCGTATTCCACGCGCTCAACCTTGGCCGGAATACCGTCCTTGGTGCGCTTGAAGTCAACGACGCGATAGTGCTGCTTGTGACCACCGCCCTTGTGACGGGTGGTGATGTGACCGTTGTTGTTACGGCCACCGTTACGCTTCTGCTTTTCGAGCAGCGGGGCGTGCGGTTCGCCCTTCCACAGACCCGGGGTGACCACCTTGACAACGTGGCGGGTACCCGGTGATGTCGGCCGCAGTTTGACCAATGGCATGGTCTCGTCCTCTTAGTTCGCGCCGCCGGCCAGGAAGTCGATTTCCTGACCCTGGGCGAGCGTGACGTAAGCCTTCTTCCAATCCGAGCGACGGCCGACTGACTGGCCGAATCGCTTGGTCTTGCCCTTCACGTTGCTCGTGCGAACTTCTTCAACCTTGACGCTGAAGAGCTTTTCGACGGCAAGCTTGATTTCGGGCTTCTCGGCGTCGCGGAGTACCTTGAACACGGCGGTGTTCGACTTTTCAGCCGCGCGCGTGCCCTTTTCGGAAATCACCGGTCCGAGGATCACCTGGTGCAGGCGATCAACTGCTGACTTGTACTTGCTCATTGCAGCCAGGCCTCCAGCTTCTTGACCGCGTCAGCCGTCATCAGCACTTTCTTGTGGCTGAGCAGCGTGACCGGGTTGATCGCCTCGACGTCGCACACGGCAACATGCGGGATGTTGCGGGCGGAGAGGAACAGGTTCTGATCCAGCTCACCGGTGACGATCAGGATGTCGTTGGCAGCGAGCGCTGCGAGCTGACCCACCAGACTCTTGGTCTTGGCGGCATCAACCGTGAAGGTCTCGGCGACAATCAGGTGGCCCTGACGGGTCAGTTCGGCAACGATCGAGCGGATGGCGCCGCGGTACATCTTGCGGTTGACCTTCTGCGAGAAATCACGCGGAACTGCCGCGAAGGTCTTGCCACCGCCACGCCACAGGGGCGAGCGAATGGAGCCGGCGCGTGCGCGGCCTGTGCCCTTCTGCTTCCACGGCTTCTTGCCGCCGCCGGAAACCATGGCCTTGCTCTTCTGCGCCTTCGTGCCGGCACGACCACCCGCCAGGTACGCTGTAACGACCTGGTGAATCAGGGGCTCGTTGTAGTCGACCCCGAAGATCGCGTCGGAAACGCTGAGTTTGGCGGTGCTGTTATGTAGTTGAATATCCATAGCCGTTTTTCCCCAGTGAGCCTTATGCCTTCACCGTGGGGCGCACGATGACTTCGCCATTCGTAGCGCCCGGCACAGCCCCCTTGACCAACAGGAGGTTGCGTTCGTTATCAATCTTGACCAGGTCAAGGTTCAGCGCGGTGACATGGTCAGAACCCATGTGACCGCCCATCTTCTTGCCCTTGAATACGCGACCCGGACTCTGACGCTGACCGATAGAGCCCGGCGAACGATGCGAGAGCGAGTTACCGTGGGATGCGCGACCACCGCGGAAGCCCCAACGCTTAACCACACCCGCCGTACCCTTACCCTTGGAGACGCCGCTGACGTCGACAGCCTTTACGCCGTCGAAACTGTCAACCTTGATCTCCGAACCCGTCGTCAGATCTGTGCCTTCGTTATCTTCGAGGCGGATTTCCCAGACACTGCGACCGGCGGCAACGCCAGCCTTCTTGAAGTGACCCGCCTGCGCCTTGGTGACGTGGCTGGCCTTCTTTTCACCAACGGCAACCTGTACAGCACGGTAGCCATCGTTCTCAACAGTCTTGACCTGAGACACGCGGTTCGGCGTGCACTCGATCACTGTTACCGGAATGGCAGCCCCGGCATCGGTAAAGATGCGGGTCATGCCGACCTTGCGGCCCACAATTGCGATCGTCATGGCAGTCTCCTTAGCTCAGTGAGATCTGAACTTCGACGCCCGCAGGCAGGTCGAGTTTGGAGAGCGCATCCACGGTCTTTTCCGTGGGGTCGATGATCTGCATGAGCCGCTTGTGCGTGCGGATTTCGTACTGGTCACGCGCGTCCTTGTCGACGTGCGGTGATACCAGGATGGTGAAACGTTCCTTGCGCGTAGGCAGCGGGATGGGCCCGCGCACGACGGCGCCGGTACGCTTCGCGGTTTCAACGATCTCACGAGCCGACTTGTCAATCAGTCGGTGATCGAAAGCCTTGAGCCGGATGCGAATAGATTGGCTTGTCGCGGCCATGCTGTGTCTTCCGGATTAAAGAGCGTGGAGCAAAAGGGGCGCGAATTCTATTCGCGCCCCGGATAAATGTAAAGCGTTTGTTTACTTATGCAGCAAGAATCTTCGTAACGACGCCGGCACCGACAGTGCGGCCGCCTTCACGAATGGCGAAACGCACGCCTTCTTCCATGGCGATCGGGTTGATCAGCTCAACCGTCATCTGGACGTTGTCGCCCGGCATCA
>JALYJV010000062.1 GCA_030775105.1 Pseudomonadota bacterium
TCCACAGATCGCGCTGGCCGTCACCGTCAAAGTCGATCGCCAACCTGCGATAGTTGCTCGGCATGAATTGGGCTGCGCCCATCGCGCCCGCGTAGGAGCCTTTCGGGTCCTCGGGTTTGAAGGCGAAGTCACGACAGAACGCGAAGTACTCGGTCAGTTCGCTGAAGAAAAAGGTCTGTCGTGTCGGATGATCGAAGCCCTGGGTGCTCAGCGCATCCAGCACGCGCACCGAACCGGTGATGCGACCGAAACGGGTTTCAATGCCAAGGATGCCGGCGATCACTGCGGGTGATACACCGTACTCCTGTTCTGCGCGGGCAAACCACGGCGCGTACTGGGTGAGTGCATCCAGGCCACCGCTGATGCGGCTGCTGTCGATGCGGCGCGAGTACTGCGTCCAGGTTTCGGTTTTCTCCGGTGCCTTCTGCTCACGCTCGACCAGCTGCGGCAGGCGTTGGGCCCTGATCAGCGCCTGCCTGACGCCTTCGAGATCGGCTGGCGTGAACGCGAAGTCCTTGCTCAGGCGCTGCAGCAGTTCAGGGACGCGCGGATGGTCGCTGTAGTCGGCGTGCGCCGATGCACACAGCACCAGCATTGCGAGAGCCACAAATCGAAACGACGCAGGAGTCTTCACTTGGAAAGTAGTTTTCGGTGAGTGTGGATCGACATCAGCATGCCGAAGCAGGCCAGCAGCGACACGGCCGACGTACCGCCGTAACTGATCAGCGGCAGCGGCACGCCCACGACCGGCAAAAGGCCAATGACCATGCCGACGTTGATGAACACGTAGATGAAGAACGTCAGCGACAGCGCACCGCCGAGCAGGCGCTGATAGGTGTCCTGTGCGCGCAGCGAGATCCACATGCAGCGCGAGATGATCGCAATGTACAGCAGGAGCAATGCGATCACCGCCAGCAGGCCGAGCTCTTCGGCAAAGACCGCGAAGATGAAATCGGTATGTGCTTCCGGCAGGAAGTCGAGCTTGGCCTGGGTGCCGTTGAGCCAGCCCTTGCCGAACAGGCCGCCGGAGCCGATCGCGATTTTCGATTGCGTGATGTGATAACCGGCGCCAAGCGGATCGCTCTCCGGATCGAGCAGGGTGAGGATGCGCTTCTGCTGATACTCGTGCAGACGCTCCCACAGCAGCGGCGCCGCAGCGCCGATCGCGGCGAGCGTGCCGATGATGTAGCGCCACTGCAGACCGGCGAGGAACAGCGCAAAGCCGCCTGCGGCGACAATCAGCAGGCCGGTCCCCAGATCAGGTTGATCGAGAATCAGACCTACCGGCAAGCCGATGATCAGCAGGGTGAAGAAGATCGTGATCAGGCTGGGCGGCAGACGTCGATGGTGCAGAAATGCGGCGACCGTCATCGGCATCGCCAGTTTCATGATTTCCGAAGGCTGGAAGCGGATGATCCCGAGATCGAGCCAACGCTGTGCACCCTTCGCATGGTCGCCAAGCACCAGCACCAGCACCAGCAGCAGGGTGGTGAACAGATAGGCCCACGGCGCGATCGTGCGATACAGATCCGGCGGCGACTGGGCAACAACAATCATCGCGAAGATCCCGAGCGCCACGCGCTGGGCCTGGCTCCATACCGCAGGCATCGAATGCCCGGACGCCGAGTACTGCACGAACATGCCGAGACCGGCGACGGCGAGCAGCATCAGGATCAACGGCAGGTCGATATGCCAGGCCACCAGCAGATCACCCATGCCGGGTTCCGGTTTGCGAGAGCGACCGCCATGCAGCACATGCGAGATCATGGACGGACTTCGTTGGGCGCTGCGGTGGATTTCGGCACAGGTGTCGGTATCGCCTTTGGCGTGGCCTTCGGTACGACCGTCGCGGTGGCGATTGGTTTCGCTGCGGGCCGCGGCGCGATGCTTGGAGTCGCTGTCGCTGTCGCTGTCGCTGTCGCCGGAGTCGCTGTGCCTGCGGCCGCAGCGGTGGTTGCCGGTATCGTGCCATCCGGTCCGGGCGTCGCAACCGGCACGCCATACCGGACTTCGCCGACCATGTACTGGTCCATGACCTTGCGCGCCATCGGCCCCGCATTGGTGCTGCCGCCGCCGGCGTGTTCGGCAATCACTGCGATCGCGATGCGCGGTGCCTCCACGGGCGCGAACGCAATGAACAGCGCGTGATCGCGCAGATGGACAGGCGTCTCTTCGAGCGTCGGCGCCTTCTTCTCGTCCTGGCGCAGGCCGGCGACCTGCGCGGTGCCGGTCTTTGCGGCCATCGTGTACGGCGCGTCCTTGCCGACCTTGTACGCCGTGCCGGTCGGCGACTGCGCGGTGTCGTGCATCGCCTCAATCACCGTTTCCCAGGTCTTGTTGTCCTTGAGCACGATGGGTGCGAGCGGTTTGGGCACTTCATCGATGCGCTGGCGCGTGATCGGGTCTTCGACCGATTGCAGCAGGTGCGGCACGAAGCCGCCACCGCGCATCGCAATGCGCGCGGTCATCTGCGCGAGCTGCACTGGCGTCACCAGCGTGAAGCCCTGGCCGATGCCGATGTTGAGCGTCTCACCCGGGTACCAGTTCTCCTTGCGCACCCGCTGTTTCCATTCGCGCGAGGGAAACAGACCGTTCTTCTCCTGCGGCAGATCGAGGCCGGTGACCGTGCCGAGACCGAAGCGGGTCATCGCATCGTGAATGCGATCGATGCCCAGCGACAGCGCGAGCTGGTAGAAGTAGATGTCGCAGGAGCGCATGACGCCGGCCTTCATGTCGACCCAGCCGTGACCGCTGCGCTTCCAGCAGCGGTACTTGCGCGAGGAGCCAGGCAGGGACATCTCGCCGCGACAGAACTCGCTGTGGCCGGGATCGACGACGCCGTATTCCAGCCCGGCCAGCGCCATCGCCGGCTTGACCGTCGAGCCGGGCGGATACGTGCCCTGCAATGCACGGTTGTAGAGGGGCCGGCCCGGATTGTCGAGCAAGGCCTTGTAGCTCTTGCTGTCGATGCCGTCGACGAAGCCGTGCGGATCGTAGCCGGGCTTGCTGACCAGCGCGATGACTTCGCCATTGCGTGGATCGATTGCGACGATCGAACCGTTCAGTTCGCCCAGCGCATCCTCGGCGACTTTCTGCACCGCGCGATCCAGCGACAGGAACAGGTTGCGTCCCGGATAGCCGCGACGGTATTCGAGCTCGCGCAGCGGCCGGCCATAGGCATTGGCCTCGATGATCTTGGCACCGGGTTCGCCGCGCAGCAGGTCTTCGTGGCTCTTCTCGATGCCGACCTTGCCGATCTGGTCGATGCCCTGGTAGGCCTTTTCGTCGGCCGTCTGAAGTTCTTTCTCGGTGATGCCGCTGACGTAGCCGACGACATGCACTGCGCTCGCGCCCATCGGATAGTTGCGTGACAGGCCGGCAATCACTTCGGCACCACGGTACTCGTGGCGATTGATTTCGTAGCGCGCGACTTCTTCCATCGACAGGTTCGCGCGCAGCGGTACGCCGCGGTAGCGTGGCGTCTTGCGCGCACGTTCCTTGAAGCGCTCGATGTCTGTCTCGTTGAGGCTGACCACCCGGCCGAGTTCGCCAAGCAGCAGGTCGACATCATCGACCTGCTCCGGCGTCACCTCAAGGACGAACGACGGCTGGTTCTGCGCAAGGATGACGCCATTGCGGTCATAGATCAGGCCACGCACCGGTGCGACCGGCACGACGCGCATGCGGTTCGCGTCGGCGCGCGTCGAGAAATAGCTGTGCCCGGTCACCTGCAGATCGAACAGGCGCGTGATCAACAAGGCCAGACCAAAGGCCGCGAAGACCGCAGCAGTGATGCTGCGGGTGAGGAAGGTATTGCGCTCGGCCTGCACATTCTTGAGCGCGTCACGCCGTCGCCGTGGTCCGAAGATCATTGGGCGGCGCTACGCGCGGCGTGGTGGGGGCGGGCGTCAGTCATCCTCTTCGGGCGTACGCACGGCTTCCATCACACTGAACAGCAGTGGCCAGAACAGCGTCGTCGACAGCACCGGCAGCCAGCGCAGCCAGTCGTCGGCCTGATGACGGGTGACGCCGTCGACCCAGAACATCACGAAGCTGTACAGCGCCCACGCCGGGATCAACGCAAACGTCGCCTGCCACAGCGGAAACAGGATGAAGATGCTGCGCAGGCGTTCGACGATATAGACCACGATCACCAACGCCAGGGCATGCTGACCCAGCGTGGTGCCAAACAGAACGTCAAGCATCAGGCCGGCGACGAAGGCCGGCAGCAGTGTCGAGACCCGGGGTTCGCGCAAGGCCCAGTAAGCCAGCACCAGCGGCACCCACAGAGGGCGCGCGGCAGCGAGCAATTCGGGCAACTGGATCAGCTGCAACAGCAGGGCCAGCAGTAGGCTGACCGCAAAGCCGATCACCAGATTGCGGGTCGGCGTCATGGCCCAGGCTCGGTTGCGGGCGCAGTCGCGGGTCTGCCTTCGGCATCAGCGTCGGCTTCTGCTTCCGCATCCGTTTGAACAGTCTCGCTCCAGACCAGCAGCGCCTGGCGGCCCTGATTCAGATGCGCGGTCGGCGAGGCATAGGCTTCCATGAAATGTTCGCCGGCCACATGCTTGACTTCGTAGACCGTGCCGACCGGATAGCCGGCTGGAAAGCGGCCACCGAGCGCCGAAGAGACCAACTGGTCACCGACCTGGATATCGGCATTGCTGGCAAGGAACGGCAGACGCAGGCCGCGGTCCGCGGCGCCGATCGCGATCGTCTGCATTGCGGTGCGATTGAACTCGATCGGAATCCCATGATCGGGATCGGTGATCAGCAGGGCCTTGGCGCTGCGATGGCCGACTTCGACGACCTGGCCGAGCACGCCATGCGCGTCAACCAGAGCCTGGCCCTTGTAGACGCCGTCGGCCGTGCCCTTGTTGAGCGTGATCTGGTTGCGGTACGGATCCTGATTGATCGCGATGATCTCGGCGATCAGCACTTCGTCCTCGATCCGCGCTGCCGAGGCCAACAACTCGCGGATGCGCCGGTTCTCGGCCTCGAGTGCGCCCAGCTGCAGCAGACGTGCTTCAAGGAGGATCTGCTTCCTTTTCAGTTCAGCGTTTTCGCGCTGCAGGGTTTCGCGCGAGCTGAGCGTGTCTGCTGCGTCCTGCACATGCCCCGGCGTCGACGCGACCCAGACCAGCGGTGCGAGGATGAACGACAGTGCCGAGCGTACCGGCTGCAGCGAATCACCGCGGCTGTCGTTGAAGATCAGCGCCAGAGCGATGGCCATCAGCAGAAAGGTACGCAGACCCAGACTCGGCCCGCGAGGGAACAGGGGTCGGTGATGGGACTCTGGCAGCGTGTTCAATTCAGTGCGCTGTAATGGGGCCGATGGACGTGCTCAAACACCTCAACGGCAGCGAGCTGCCGTTGCAGAATGCGGCCAAGCATAGGGGGCGCAGCCAGTACGATCAATGCTCAACGCATGCACCGCGGGGCGCATGCGTTGAGCAGGGCCGGATCAGTCGAGGCTGTAGAAGTCCGACTGACGGTCGAGCATGTCGAGCACCATGCCGCCACCACGGGCGACGCAGGTCAGCGGGTCGTCGGCGATGATCACCGGCAGGCCGGTTTCTTCCGAGATCAGCTTGTCGAGGTCGCGCAGCAGGGCGCCGCCACCGGTCAGCACGATGCCGCGCTCGGCAACGTCGGAACCGAGTTCCGGCGGCGTGCGCTCGAGCGCCTGCTTGACCGCCTTGACGATGCCCGACAGCGGTTCCTGAAGTGAGTCGAGGATCTCGTTCGAGTTCATCGTGAAGTTGCGTGGCACACCGGCCGCCAGATGGCGGCCGACAACGTCGATTTCCTGGACTTCATGGCCCGGGAAGGCGGTGCCGATCTGGATCTTGATGCGCTCGGCAGTCGCTTCGCCGATCAGCATGTTGTACTGGCGGCGCACGTAGGAAACGATGGCCTCGTCGAACTTGTCGCCGCCGATGCGGACCGACTCGGCGTAGACGATGCCGTTGAGCGAGATCACCGCGACTTCCGAGGTGCCGCCGCCGATGTCGACGACCATCGAGCCGCGGGCTTCGCCGATCGGGATGCCGGCGCCGAGCGCTGCGGCGATCGGCTCTTCAATCACCCAGACCTTGCGCGCCCCGGCGTTTTCGACCGATTCGCGGATTGCGCGGCGTTCGACCTGGGTCGAGCCGTAAGGCACGCAGACGACCACGCGGGTCATCGGCCGCATCATGCGACCCTTCTGTACCTTGCGGATGAAATGCTGCAGCATTTTCTCCGTGACGGTGTAGTCGGCGATCACGCCATCGCGCAGCGGGCGCACGGTGGTGATGTTGGTCGGCGTGCGGCCCAGCATCTGCTTGGCTTCAATGCCAACGGCCTCGACCTTCTTGGCGCCACGCGAATCCATGCGGATGGCGACGACGGAAGGTTCATTGAGGACAATACCCTCGTCACGGACGTAGACAAGGGTGTTGGCAGTACCCAGATCGATGGAAAGGTCGTTTACAAATAGACGGCGGACGGCGTCAAACATCTTTCTGGCCTGATGCTCTTGGAATTGGGAAGCGGAAACGGAATTTAATGGTTTGCCAACCGTGTTCGGTCAGCTGCGCAATCCAGTAGAATTGTGCATCCGCACATATTAAACGATTTTCCGGCGGCGACGGACGCTGATCTTGGCATCGTTTTGGCTGGACTGTGTGAACCACCCTGTGGCCAGTCGTGAGGGCTCTCTAGCCTACGCACACTGACCGCTCCATGAACGCGAATACTGGCCTGACATGAGCCTGACGATCGAACAAGTGCAGCAAGTTGCCCATTTGGCGCGCCTCGCCATGCAGCCGGAGCAGGCCGCCCACTACGCCCAGCAGCTCTCAAACATCTTCGACCTGGTCGGCCAGCTCGACCAGGCGAATACCGACGGTGTTGCGCCGATGGCGCATCCGCTGGAGATGCATCAGCGCCTGCGTCCGGACGCCGTGACCCAGGCCAACGACCGCGGAACCTTCCAGTCCATCGCCCCGGCGGTGGAGAACGGCTTGTACCTCGTCCCCAAGGTCATCGAGTAACAGGGCAGCGGCATCGCTTTAAGCGATGCCCCGAATCCCACCATTGCCAGATTCCCGAATGAGCATGCACACACTTTCCATCAAGGCACAGGCCGAAGGGCTGCGCGCGAAGAAGTTCTCTTCGCGTGAACTGACCCAGCACTACCTCGGGCGCATTGCGGCCCACGACAAGACCCTGAACAGCTTCATCAGCGTCACGCCGGACCAGGCCCTGGTCCAGGCCGACGCCGCGGATGCCGTTCTGGCCAGTGGCGCTGGCGGGGCGCTGACCGGTATCCCGCTGGCGCAGAAGGATATTTTCTGCACGAAGGGGGTCAAGACCAGCTGTGGCTCGAAGATGCTCGACACCTTCATCGCGCCCTACGACGCCACCATCGTCAAGAAGCTGCACGAGGCCTCCGGCATGGTCATGCTCGGCAAGTGCAACATGGACGAGTTCGCGATGGGCTCGTCGAACGAAACCAGCTGGTACGGTGCGGTCAAGAACCCGTGGGACGTCACCCGCGTGCCGGGCGGCTCCTCGGGCGGCTCGGTTGCCGCCGTTGCTGCGGGCCTTGCGCCGGTCGCCACCGCGACCGACACCGGCGGCTCGATCCGCCAGCCTGCCGCATTGACCAACCTCACCGGTATCAAGCCGACCTATGGCCGCGTCTCGCGCTTCGGCATGATCGCGTTCGCGTCGAGCCTTGATCAGGCCGGCGTTGTTGCGCGTTCCGCGGAAGATGCCGCGGTTGTGCTGCAGGCGATGAGCGGCTTCGATCCGCTCGATTCAACCAGCATCGACCGTCCGGTCGACGATCTCGTCGGTGGCCTGGGCCAATCGATCAAGGGCCTGCGCATTGGCTTGCCGAAGGAATACTTTGCCGACGGCATGGCCAGCGGCGTGCGTGAGCGCATGCTTGCTGCGGTCAAGCAGTTCGAGGAACTCGGCGCGATCATTTCCGAAATATCGCTGCCGAACTCGCCGCTGTCGGTGCCGACCTACTACGTGGTTGCGCCGGCCGAAGCCAGCTCCAACCTCGCGCGCTATGACGGCGTGCGCTACGGCCATCGTGCCGACGGTGCAAAATCGCTCGAGGATCTGTACAAGCGCTCGCGCGCCGAAGGCTTCGGTGCCGAAGTGCAGCGCCGCATCATGATCGGCACCTACGTGCTCAGCCACGGCTACTACGACGCCTACTATCTGAAGGCGCAGAAAGTCCGCAAGCTGATCTACGAAGACTTCAAGCGCGCCTACGAAACCGTTGATCTCGTGCTCGGCCCGACGGCAACGGACGTCGCGTTCAAGCTCGGTGCCAAGACCGACGATCCGGTCGCGATGTATCTCAACGACATCTACACGATTGCGGCCAACCTCGCCGGCATTCCGGCGATGAGCCTGCCTTGCGGATTCGTCGATGGCCTGCCGGTCGGCATGCAGCTGATGGGCAACTTCTTCGACGAGGCGCGGCTGCTCAACGCGGCGCACCAGTATCAGCAGGCGACAGATTTCCACACGCAGATGCCGAAGGCTTTCGCGTGATCTGAGATTGGGCGGCAAAGTTTCGGTTCCACACCATGTGAGGAGGTCTGCAATGAAATTTATACCTAGAACGGCAGGCGCAGTTTCCCTGATCGTCATCGTGGCCGGTCATGCCGTCGCGGCCGAGGCTGGCGTCATGAAACGGCGGGATACCGAGCGCTGGTTCGGCAAGGACGGCGTCGCGACCGACTACGGCAAGCGTGCAGCGTCCGAACAGGGTCTGCCGCCACTGGTCAGCGGTGTCTGGGTGGAGATGATGCAGGCGGCATCGGCGAAGCTCGTCGACAAGATCTATGTGACGCGCAAGGCACCCTGCGCGACGGTGCAGTTCAAGATCAAGGCGGATGGCACGACGGATCAGTTCGCCGTCGTCACATCGTCGCCCAACGACGGATATGGAAAGAACGTCGTCCAGTCGATGTTGCACTGGAAGTTTGCACCGGGCCCTGCGGATCGCTGGGAAACAATGGTGGTCGATTTTGAGGAAAGCGACCAGTTGACCGGCTCCAGGCTGGTCTCGGATCTGGCGTGCAGCTCGCTGTCGACACAGGTGACCCACGTGCTGGCCGAAAGCCGCAAGCTGCTGGACAGCCGTCCGCCGCTGTATCCGGGCGATCTGGCCGCCAGCAAGACCGCAGGCTGCGCGACGATACGCTTTACAGTGCGTCCGGACGGTTTGGCCGACAGCTACGAGGTCATCAACTCGACACCGGGAGAAAGCTTCGTCAGCGCGGCCGCACAGACCCTCAATGCCTGGCGTTTTGAACCGGCCAAGGAAGCGTCGCTCGCGGCTGTGCAGTTCAGTTTTGCCATAGAAGGCAGCACGGCGGCGCCGGATTGCGCGTGGCCATTTACGTCTCAGGCGTCAAGAACAGGAATACAGGAATGACGTGGGAAGTTGTCATCGGACTGGAAGTGCATTGCCAGCTCCGTACGCAGTCGAAGATTTTCTCCGGTGCAGCGACGCAGTACGGTGCGGAGCCGAACACGCAGGCCGACGCGGTGACGCTTGGCATGCCCGGCGTGCTGCCGGTGCTCAATGCCACGGCGCTGGAAATGGCGATCAAGTTCGGCCTGTCGGTCGACGCGCAGATTGCCGAGCGCTGCGTGTTCGCGCGCAAGCACTACTTCTATCCGGACCTGCCGAAGGGCTATCAGATCTCGCAGTACGAACTGCCGATCGTGTTCAACGGTCATCTCGACATCGAGCTGCCGGATGGCAAGGACAGTGTTGTCACCAAGCGCATCGGCATCACCCGTGCGCACATGGAAGAAGACGCCGGCAAGTCGATGCACGAAGGTTTTGTCGGCACATCCGGCATTGATCTCAACCGTGCCGGCACGCCGCTGATCGAAATCGTCTCCGAGCCGGACATCCGCTCGGCGGCGGAAGCGGTGGCGTACCTGAAGAAGCTGCACCAGCTGGTCGTCTACCTCGGAGTCTGCGACGGCAACATGCAGGAAGGCTCGTTCCGCTGCGACGCCAATGTCTCCGTGCGTCCGAAAGGCACCGAGAAATTCGGTACGCGCACCGAGACCAAGAACGTCAACTCGTTCCGCTATGTCGAGAAGGCGATCGAATATGAAATCGAACGCCAGATCGAAGTGATCGAGGGCGGTGGCAAGATCATCCAGGAAACCCGCCTGTTCGATCCGAGCACCGGCGAAACGCGCTCGATGCGCACCAAGGAAGACGCCAACGACTACCGCTACTTTCCGGATCCGGATCTGTTGCCGGTGATCGTCACGCAGGCCGATATCGCGCGCGTGCGCGCCGACCTGCCGGAACTGCCGGGAGCCAAGAAGGCGCGTTTCATTGCGCAGTACGGTCTGTCGAAGTACGACGCTACCGTGCTGACCGGTGAAGCGCCGCTGGCCGACTACTACGAAGCCGTGGTTCGCACCTCGGGTGGCGATGCCAAGAGCTGCGCCAACTGGGTCACCACCGACCTGCTCGGCGCACTGGGCAAGATCGGCAAGGGTATTGAGGACTCACCGATCAGCGCGCAGATGCTTGCCGGCCTCGTTGCACGCATTGCCGACAGGACCATTTCCGGCAAGCTCGCCAAGGATGTGTTCGAGGCGATGCTCAACGGCGAGGGCGACGCCGATGTGATCATCAAGGCCAAGGGCCTGGTGCAGATCACCGACGAAGGCCCGATCCTGGCGGCAATCGCCGAGGTCATGGCCAAGAATCCGCAGCAGCTCGCCGACTACCGCGCCGGCAAGGACAAGCTGCTCGGCTTCTTCGTCGGCATGGTGATGAAGGCGACGCAGGGCAAGGCGAATCCGGATCTGGTCAACCAGTTGCTGAAAGACAAACTGCCGGGTTAGCCCTAGCCCGGACGCAGTCCGGGATGTGCGGCTGCGAACCGCATGCCCCGGACTACGTCCGGGCTACGCTGTTTCGTGGCAAGGATGCGGTTGAATTCAGGGGCGCAGCAGCAATATTGCTTGGTTATGAACCAACTCACCGAATTCCTGTTCCCTGAACTGGGCGTGCGCGGTGCCATCGTCGAATTCGACGACGGCATCGAGGCAATGCTCGGTTCGCGACCGTATCCGGCGGACGTGCGGCGACTGCTCGGCCAGGCGGTGGCGGCGATGCCGCTGCTCGCCGCGAACACCAAGTTCGAAGGGCGCATGAGCCTGCAGTTCCAGGGCAAGGGCGGGCTGTCGATGCTGGTCGCGCAGATCGAGCGCGATCTGCAGTTGCGCGGTATGGCCAAGAGCAGCGCGGAGGCAGCGGG
>JALYJV010000063.1 GCA_030775105.1 Pseudomonadota bacterium
CGTCAAGACCTTCGTCGCGCCCTTCGAAGGCAAGATCGCCGAGGCTTACGACTTCACCGACAAGCAGATCCGCTACGGCAAGCTCGACGAAGTGACCAAGGCTGCCAAGGCTGCGCGTCCGGCCGACGGCACGCTGACCGACAACCAGATCAAGTACGAACTGGACGAGCTCAAGGCCAAGATCGTGCGCAACCGCATTCTCGATGGCCATCCGCGCATCGACGGCCGCGACAAGACCACCGTGCGTCCGCTCGCGATGACGACCGGCGTCCTGCCGCGTGCCCACGGCTCGGCCGTGTTCACCCGCGGCGAGACCCAAGTCGTTGCCGTCACGACGCTCGGCACCGGCAAGGACTACCAGATCATCGATGCTGTCGAAGGCGAGTGGCATGAGCACTTCATGTTTCACTACAACTTCCCTCCGTACTGTGTCGGTGAAACCGGCCGTCTGAACGCGCCGAAGCGCCGCGAAATCGGCCACGGACGCCTCGCCAAGCGTGGCGTCGCCGCGGTGATGCCGGATCTCGAAAAGGAATTCCCGTACATCGTCCGTGTTGTCTCGGAAGTCACCGAGTCGAACGGTTCGTCGTCGATGGCTTCGGTCTGCGGCGCCTGCCTGTCGATGATGGACGCCGGTGTGCCGCTGAAAGCGCCGGTTGCCGGCGTGGCGATGGGCCTGATTCTTGAAGAAGGCCGCTGGGCGGTGCTCACCGACATCCTTGGTGACGAAGATCATCTCGGCGACATGGACTTCAAGGTTGCCGGTACCGAGAACGGCGTGACCGCGCTGCAGATGGACATCAAGGTGGCCGGCATCACTGGCGAGATCATGGCGCAGGCCCTGACCCAGGCCAAGGCTGCACGCCTGACGATCCTCGAGCAGATGAACCAGGTCCTGTCGACCGCGCGCACCGAGTTGTCGCAGCACGCGCCGCGCATCACCACAATCAAGATTCATCCGGACAAGATCCGCGAAGTCATCGGCAAGGGTGGTTCGACCATCCAGGCGATCACCCGTGAAACCGGCACGTCGATCGACATCTCCGATGACGGCACGATCAAGATTGCCGCCACTGACGGTGCCGCCGGCGAAGCCGCAGTTGCGCGCATCAACGCGCTGACACGTGATGTCGAAGTCGGTGCGATCTATGAAGGCAAGGTCGCCAAGATCATGGACTTCGGTGCGTTCGTCACGATTGCGCCAGGCAAGGATGGTCTGGTCCACATTTCCCAGCTCGCCGACAAGCGCGTCGAAAGGGTTGAGGAAGTCGTCAAGGAAGGCCAGCTGGTCAAGGTCAAGGTCCTCGAAGTCAGCCGCGACGGCAAAATCCGCCTGTCGATGAAGGCGGTGGATCTCGAAGGCGCGGTCTAAAGCTTAGACTCAAACTTGAATGGGGCCAGATTCTGGGTCAGAATCCGGCCCCATCGCATCGCGCAGCAACGACTGCAGCGAGCGACATTCATTGAAGTGGTTGTTGTTTTGAAATGAATTCTTGAGCCCGTACTTCGGGCAAAAAGAAGCCCCCGGGGGACGGGGGCTAAGTGCGAGAAAGGCGCAAAGCCTTTCTGGAGGAGACTCTTAAAACCCGGCAGACTGTGGTCTCGTCGGGTTTTTTCTTGATTGGGCTATGTTGCAGTGCAGTATAAAACTGACTCGCAGCAATGTCAATTATTACGGGCAGATGACCCTAGGCAATGATAGCCTTTTAAAACAGGTCATTGGCGTTATAGTTGAAAGTGATCTCTGCGATCTGGCATCAACTGATGTTGATCAGATTCCGGGCCAGAAACGGCGGTCGGGGGCCGCCCAAGACCTGGCTAGCGGCCGTCGGAACCTTCGCTATCTGCGCCGCGGCGCTTTATCGATTTGGCGCGGGTGGACAGATTCTTCAGAAATTCCGCACGTACCGAGCGCCAGATCGGCATCTGCCGGTCGGCCAGTTCCTTGAGGATCTGGATCGGCTGCTGGGCCTGGCCCAGCAGATCGCGCAACTGGTCGGTGAAGTGATGCTGCTGTTCCTGGAACAGGCGCGCCGACAACTCAAGATAGCGGCCGATGCTGTTCTGCATCGGATCGCCGTAGTAGCGGATCATGAACTCGAGCAGGTCGGTCGTGAAGATCGGGTCGCCGCCTTCTTCCTGCTCGGCAATGACCTGCAACAGGATGCTGCGCGTGATGTCTTCTTCCGAACGCTTGTCTTCCACTCGAAACGGAATGTTGTTCAACACCAGCTGACGAATTTCTTCGAGCGTGATGTAGCGGCTGATATGAGTGTCGTACAGCCGCCGATTCGGATATTTCTTGATGACGCGTGGGTCCGACATAAGATGCTAATTAGAATGAAATGTTGCACTGCGTTTGTTGCATAGCATCATGCCAGACTCAGGCGCATTGCTCCACAGCAATGCGGCTGACCTTTGGAACCCTGTCTGGCTCCCAGTGCGTGACGGCGAATTCGAGGATGTCTGCGGGCTTGAGCGCGCCCTGCGGCGGTGGGTCTTGTCCAAGCCAGCGCAGGCATCGAACCAGGTTCGCGACGGCGGAGTCGGCATTCAATGGCGTCGCGTGATTCTGCTTGGACAGCTTGCGACCGTCGGCGCCCGCGATGACCGGTAGGTGCGCATAGAGCGGGGCTGACGCAGCGAACTGCTGCATCAATACTTTCTGTTGCAGGGATGCATCGAGCAGGTCAGCGCCCCTGACCACATCACTGATTTTCATTGCAAGATCATCGACGACGCAGGCCAGGGCATAGCCGGGAATGTCGTCTCGACGCCAGATCACGAAGTCGCCCAGATCGCTGGCAGGGTCGCGCTCCTGGTGGCCTTGCCAGCGATCGTCCAGTGTCACCGGATCACTGTCGACATGCAGGCGCTGGGCGTTGCCCGTCAGCGGCAAAGCCTGATCGCGGCAGCGGCCGCTGTAGATGCGGCCGGCAATGCCAGTGCTTGATTCGATCTGCAGGCGGGCGCGGGTGCAGTTGCAGCCATAGAGCTTTCCGGATGCCTGCAGTTGCTGACGGGCGTCGGCGTACTCGACGATGTGCCGTGATTGATAGCGCGGCGCGCCGTCCCAGTGCAGACCATGGTCTTCCAGTTGCCTGAGAATCTGTTCAGTGGCGCCGGGTGCGCAGCGCAGACGGTCCAGGTCGTCGATTCTCAGCAACCAGTCACCTCCGCCGCTGCGCGCTTCGAGCCAGCTCGCCAGCGCGGTCATCAGCGAACCCAAATGCAGGGGGCCGCTCGGCGTCGGGGCAAAGCGACCGCGATAGATTCGAGAGGGCTTGGCTGGAGACTCATGAGCCTGAGCCAGCGTGCGTTTGGTCACAGATCACTGATCCGTTTTGGGGCGTCCGCATGCTACATTAACTTAAGCACGCAACCTGCTGAACATCTTTGAAATGGACTCCGAAGAGCCCCCCTTGTTTCTGCTGCCGGCCCAGTAGCCATGACGCTACGTGCGGTGCTGTTCGATGTAGACGGAACCCTGGCTGATACCGAGGCGCTGGGCCATCGACCCGCCTATAACCGCGCATTCCGCAAGCTCGGCCTGGCCTTGCGCTGGGGGCCAAAGCTGTACCGCAAGCTGCTCAAGCAGCCAGGCGGGCGCGAGCGCCTGAAGCACTATGTCGAGCACTACCAGCCTGATCTCGGCGATCAACAGTCCGAAGCCAGTGCAGATCTCGATGCCTGGGTGTCCAAGGTCCACGAGCTCAAATCCAAATACTTCAAGAAGCGCATGCGCAGCGGCAGCGTACCGCTACGGCCGGGCATTGCGCGTCTGATGCGAGAGGCACGTACGCATGGGCTCAAGCTTGGCATCGTTACCAACGCGAGTCTGAAAACGCTCAAGCCGGTGCTGCGTTACTGCATGGGGCCGGAACTGGCGGCGGAAATCGATGTGATCGCCAGCGGTGAAGAAGTGCGACGCAAGAAGCCAGCACCGGATCTCTACAAGCTGGCGCTGCATCGCCTCGGCGTGGACGCCTGCGAGTGCGTCACGCTGGAGGACTCGCAGATGGGTCTGGCAGCCGCGACCGCGGCGGGTATCGCCGCCGTGGTCACCGTCAACAGCGACACTCTGGAACAGGACTTCAGCACTGCAGCGCTGGTGATGTCGAGCCTCGGCGAGCCCGGGGCACCGGCGCAGGTCCTACGCGGCAAACTGGTCGGAAACAGCTGGGTGACCATCGCCGATCTGCAGAAGATCGCTGCGCAGTCGCCCAATGCAAAAGCGCGCGCTGCCTGAATCTACGCAGCTGCAAAATTGACCTGAAGTCGACGGAGGTCATCTGCGGCTGGATATACTTCCGCGCCTGACATATCAGGGGTTGCCATGCGACGTTGGAATGGTTGGGGCGATGATGCAGATCTGTTTCCGATAGGCGATGACGCGCGCGCATTTCTGGCTGAACGCCTGGGGCCGGGAACCCCGACGGTAGACGCAGCGCTTGAGCAAGTTGTACAGGCCGTCAGTGACAGTCGCTTGCCGGAATCCACGCCGTTTCAGACCGATTCCAGCGTCCGCCTGCTGCGCGCGCGCGGGCAAAGCTTCCCGGATCTCCTGGCGACGCGTTACGGCTGTATCGGCCCCTGCGCCGACGGCGTTGCCTTGCCAACAAACCACGACGAAGCTGCGCAAGCACTTGCCGCTGCGCGTCGGCTGGGCGCGATCGTCGTGCCCTACGGCGGTGGCACCAGCGTGGTCGGGCATCTCAACGTTCCGGCCAGCGACAGACCCGTCGTCAATATTTCTCTGGAGCGGATGAATCGTCTCCAGGACCTCGACGACAAATCATGGCTCGCGACTTTCGGCGCCGGTACGCCCGGCCCGCAGATCGAGGCGCAGTTACGCAGCCACGGCTATCTGCTGGGACACTTTCCGCAGTCTTACGAATACTCGACGCTCGGCGGCTGGGTCGTCACGCGCTCGTCGGGCCAGCAATCGCTGCGTTACGGACGTATCGAACAGATGTTCGCCAGTGGTCGTCTGATCACGCCGCGTGGTGAGCTGAGCGTCGGCGGCATGCCCGCATCGTCCGCCGGCCCCGATCTGCGAGAGGCAGTGATGGGGTCGGAAGGTCGGCTCGGTCTGCTGACCGAAGTCACCGCACGCGTGCGCAAGTTGCCCGAAGCCGAGTTCTTCCACGGGGTGTTCTTCCCGAACTGGGACGCAGCCATCACTGCCGTGCGCGAGATGGTGCAGGCCGACATTCCGCTGTCGATGATGCGCCTGTCGAATGAAACCGAAACCGAAACCCAGTTGCGCCTCGCCGGGCATCCCGATCTGATTCGTTGGCTGCAACGCTATCTCGGCATGCGCGGCATCGGCCCGGGCCAGTGCATGCTGATGATCGGCCTCACCGGTAATGCGGCGCAGATCCGTCGCATCAAGCGTGAGGCGCTCACGCTGGCCAAACGTCATCGTGGCGTGCATGTCGGCAAGGCGATCGGCAATGGCTGGGCCAAGGGTCGCTTCCGCGGGCCGCTGCTGCGCAACTCTCTGTGGGAGATCGGCTATGGCGCCGACACCGCCGAGACCTCGGTCAACTGGCCCAAGGTCACCGGCCTGATGCGCGCGATCGAACAGGCGACGCGCGATGCGCTCGCTGCTGAAGACGAACGCGTGCATGTGTTCACGCACCTGTCGCACATGTATCGCCAGGGTTGCAGTATCTACACGACGCTGGCATTCCGCCTGATTGGCGATCACGACGCCGACTATGATCGCTGGCTGCGCCTGAAGACGGCGATGTGCAAAGCCATTGTTGCGCACGGCGGCACGATCAGCCATCAGCACGGCGTTGGCGTCGACCACGCGCCGTATCTGCCGGCGGAAAAGGGTGCGCTGGGCATGGATCTGATCCGGGCGACTGCGCGCGAACTCGATCCGGATGGCCTGATGAATCCGGGCAAACTTTTTTCATGAGCGGACTGACCTCGGGTTTTGCTGCGATCTATCAATGGCGAGTCAAGCCCGGCATGGAGGCGCAGTTCGTCGAGGCCTGGACCGCAGTGACCCGGCAGCTCATGCGCATCGATGGCGCGCGCGGCTCGCGTCTGCATCGATTGGAGAACGGCAACTTCGTTGCCTATGCGCAGTGGCCTGATCGCGCTACGTGGGAAGTAGCCTGCACTCAGGAAACGATAGATATCGCGCTGAGTCAGCGCATGCTCGATACCACCGAAGACGTCTGGCCGCCGATGCTGTTGACCACCGTAATCGATCTGCTGATGCCGGAAGGCCAGGTCGTGGCGCAATTCGATGCCATCACGCATTGAGTTGTTGGCGCTGGACGCGCGCTACGACCTGATCATCATCGGAGGCGGAATCACCGGGGCCGGCATCGTTCGCGAAGCCGTACGCAGTGGCGCGCGTGTGTTGCTGGTCGACGCACGGGATTTTGCCGCGGGGACTTCGTCGTGGTCGTCCAAGCTGGTTCACGGTGGCCTGCGTTACCTGAAGAATGGCCAGTGGCGGCTGACGCTGGAGTCCGTGCGCGAGCGTCAGCGCCTGATGAGCGAAGCGCCCGGCCTGGTCTATGCGCAGGCCTTCATCATGCCGATCTACAGCAACCGCAAACCAGGACGCTGGCTGATGCAGATCGGCCTGCGCGTCTACGACTGGATGGCGGGCGTGCGGCGCTCGCGCTGGTTGCCCAAGGACAGCGTTCTCGAAGTCGAGCCAGACCTTGCGAGCGAACATCTCAGCGGCGCAATGCAGTTCGAGGACGCCAACACCGACGACGCACGCCTCGTGCTGCGGCTGATCAACGAGGCATGCCGGGCCGGCGCGACCGTGCGCAACTACACCGAAGCCACATTGCGAGTGAATGACGGTCGCTGCGTCGGCGTCAGCCTGCGCGACGTGATCAGTGGTGAGTCGCGCATCGTCGATGCCGGCGTCGTAATCAACGCAACCGGTGTCTGGGCAGCCGACGTGCCGGGTGCGCCCAGCGGTGCGCCGCGCCTGCGACCGCTGCGCGGTAGTCACCTGTTGATTGCGCAGGAACGCTTGCCCCTGCGCAATGCGATTTCCTGGCTGCATCCGAAGGACAATCGACCGATCTTCGCGCACCCCTGGGAAGGTGCGGTCGTCTACGGCACGACGGATCTGGATCACGTGAGTGCGCTCGACAAGCCGCGGATCAGCAGCGACGAAGTTGCCTATCTGATGGATGCGCTGCGGCAGCAGTTCCCGCGTCTGGATCTTTCCGTGCGAGACGTGCTGAGTTCCTATGCCGGCATCCGTCCGGTCGTCGACAGCGGCAAGGCCAATCCTTCGGCAGAGTCGCGTGAATCCGCCTTGTGGTGCAGTCCGGGTTTGGTCAATGTCACTGGCGGCAAGCTGACGACTTTTCGCACGACGGCGCGCGAAGCATTGGTCGAAGCGGCAAAGGAAGTGCCGATGCTGCAGCCGGATGAGGATGCAGCCGTGTTCACGGCAATGGGTTCTTCATCAGTACCGCAGCGCCTGGTCGGTCGCTTCGGTGGCCTGATCGCGCAGGAGATCGTGACGCAGAGCAGCGCGGATGAGCGCGAGTGCATCGCCGGTACGCCGTACAGCTGGGCAGAGCTGCGCTGGTCCACGCGGCACGAATGGGTCGTGCACCTGCAGGACCTGATGATGCGACGCACGCGCCTGGGCCTGGTCGCAGCCAACGGCGCTGCCGGACAGTTGCCGCGCATCCTTAAGATTTGCCGCGAGGAACTCGGTTGGGACGAAGTCCGCTGTGCGCGTGAGCGCAGCGCCTATCTTGAGTACTGGCAGGCGCAGCATGCGCCGCCATCTCCATGAGTCAGCGACGATGAGCGTCCGCATTCTCAGCATCGACATTGGTACCCAGAGTGCACGCGCGATTGTGTTCGATGCGCAAGGACAACTGATCGCCAAGGCGCAGGAAACCTTCAATCCGACCTACGTGTCGCCGCAGCCGGGCTGGGCCGAGCAGGACCCGGAGCTCTACTGGAACGCGGTCGTGCTGTGCTGCCAGCGCCTGTGGCGCGACTCGGATGTGCGGCCGCAGGACATCGCCGCGCTGACGCTGACCACTCAGCGCGCGACGATGATCTGCACCGACGAACAGGGGATACCGCTGCGTCCAGCGATCGTCTGGCTCGACCAGCGTCGCTGCACCGCTCCGCCGCGGATGTCTGCGCTGTGGCGAACGGCGTTTGCCGTTGTCGGCGCAACGCCGCTGATCGAACACATGCAGCGTGAGGCCGATGCCAACTGGCTGGCACAGAACGAGCCGGAGTTGTGGCGCAACACGGCACGTTTTCTTTTTCTGTCGGGCTGGATCACGCATCGCCTGGTCGGTGAGTTCGTCGATTCGGTCGGCTGCCAGGTCGGTTTCGTGCCGTTCGATTTCAAGCGACTCGACTGGGCACAACCGAAGGATTTCAAATGGCAGGCCGTCGCGGTGCGGCGTGAGCAACTGCCGCGTCTGGTGCGTCCGGGAGAATCGCTCGGCAAGCTCACACGCAAGGCAGCAGATGCATTGGGTCTGCCTGAATCACTGACCATGATTGCCGCAGCAGCCGACAAGGCCTGCGAAGTGCTCGGCAGCGGTGCGCTGGAGCCGGACGTCGGCCAGTTGAGCTTTGGCACGACAGCGACGATCAACACGACGCAGACGCGCTACCTCGAAGTGCAGCGCATGCTGCCGCCGTATCCAGCGGCGGTGCCGGGCGCCTACAACACCGAGATCCAGATCTATCGCGGCTTCTGGATGGTGTCGTGGTTCAAGCGCGAGTTCGCGCATCGCGAACAGGCACTCGCCGCCGAGCGCGGCGTTGCGGTCGAACAACTGTTTGATGACCTGCTGCGCGAAGTGCCGGCGGGTGCCATGGGCCTGACCCTGCAACCGTACTGGTCGCCGGGTGTGCGTGATCCGGGCCCGGAGGCCAAGGGCGCGATCATCGGCTTTGGCGACGTGCACACGCGTGCGCATCTTTACCGGGCGATTCTTGAAGGCCTGATCTACGGCTTGCGTAGCGGCCGTGAGCAGATCGAGCGCCGCACCGGTCAGCCGCTGCGTCGGCTGTGCGTGTCCGGCGGTGGTTCGCAATCGGATCAGGCGATGCAGATGACGGCGGACATTTTTGCGCTCAGCGCCGAGCGCCCCGCGGTGTATGAAACCTCGGCACTCGGCGCGGCGATCAACGCGGCGGTGGGGCTCGGTATTCATCCGGACTATCCGGCTGCCGTGCGCGCGATGACTCGCTGCGAGCGCACGTTTGCGCCGAATCCGGCCGCGGTCAAGACTTACGATGCACTGTACAAGCAGGTCTACACGCCGATGTATTCGCGCTTGAAGCCCTTGTACGAGAAGATCAGGACGATTACGGGCTATCCGCCGTAGGGTATCGTTGAACGAGCACGCGGGGGCGCGTGCCGGGTTTGGGGGAGAAATGAACGACCATGACGATCCGTCAATAGTGGACAGGTCTGCGGGCATCACACGGCGCACGCTGCTGAAGCGCGGTGGTCTGCTGGCATTCGCGGTGTTCTCGCCGCTGGGCTGCGGCGATTCAAACGCGCCGACGATCGGCGTGCCGGTGGACCCGGGCATGCTGAAGTTCCTGAACGAAGGTGAATTCGCGACATTGCGCGCGCTGGTCGATTGCATGATTCCGCCCGACACCTCAGTCGGTGCCGCCGAAGCGGGGTGCGCGGAGGCCATTGATGCCCTGCTCGGCGCGTTCGGGGTGCAGCCGCCGCGCATCTATGCCGGTGGCCCGTATTCGGATCGCGGCGGTGCGACGCACAACGACTTTGCCGAATTCCTGCCGCTCGACCCCTACGAGGAGCTGGCATGGCGTCTGCGTATCGAAGGTTCTGCCGGACATCCGGAGCGCGAGTTCAACGGCAGCGTCAAGGGTTTGCAGAGCATCTATCGCGATGGCCTCGTGGCACTGGATGCTGCAGCAGGCGCATACGGTGCGGATCGTTTCGCTGATCTCGATCCCGTGCGACGGGAGTTGTTGCTGCGAGCGAGTTCCGATGCGGCGATCGGAGAGCTGATCGACGTCGCCTTTCCGCACACGCTGGAATTCATGTACGGCGCCCCGGAGTACGGCGGCAATCGCGATCTCGCGGGTTGGCGATACACGCGCTTCGATGGCGACGTCCAGCCGCTTGGCTATACCAGGGAGCAGGTCGAGAATCCGGACAACCCGGGTTTACCCGGCGGCGTGCTGGATCTGCCGGATGGCGTGACGCTGGCGCAGATCGCCGCCATTGCGCCGCTGGCGTCGTACGAGGCTGCGCAGGGCATCGTCCAGCGTGCCCAGGGCCGGCTCAGTGGCTGGCAGGCCGGGGTTGCCGAGCTGCTGCAGGGGAACAAGACCCATGGCACGTGAAGCCATCGTCATCGGCTCCGGCCCGGCCGGCAGCGTCACTGCCTGGGAACTCGCGCGGCAGGGCTGGTCGGTCACGATTCTCGAACGCGGACGAAATCTGCGCCCCGGTCTCGGTGAGCGCGAAAGCAGTGAATTGGGCACGCTCTACGGCAGCGACGAACTGAAGGGCATGCGCCAGTTCGGCTTTCCCGATCCGCAACTCGAACCCAACACCAGCCGCACGCAGGCGGATGCGGACGATGCCGTGGAGCGCTCGGCGCAGGGCGCGGTCGGCCAGCTCGGTTCAGCGGTGGGCGGCACCTCACTGCACTACAACGCCAAGACGCCGCGCTTCTGGAAGCAGGATTTCAACATGCTCAGCGAGCTTGGCCCGGTCGGCAATGCGAACGTCGCCGACTGGCCGATCAGCTACGACGATCTCGCGCCGTACTACGACGAGGTCGAGTATCGCGTCGGCGTTCAAGGTGATATCGACCAGATGCCGGCGTCGACGCTCGCGCAGGCACCGCGCTCGCGCCAGTTCGTGATGCCACCGAATCCGACCGGTTATGCCGCTCAGCTCGTCGCCGAAGGCGCGCGCCGCGTTGGCTATACCGCGTATCCGTATCCGTCGGCAGTGAACTCGCAGGTGTTCGACGGTAGGCCAGCCTGCAACTCCTGCGGCCTGTGTTCAGGTTTCGGCTGCACGATCAACGCGCGTGGTGATGCGCTCGTCTCCTTCCTCAATCCGGCACTGCTTGGCGGCCGCGTGCGCGTGATCGAACGCGCATTCGTGTATCGCATTGAAACGACGGCTGACGGCAAGCGCGCGACGGATGTGCGCTATCACGACGTTTCCGGACGCGAGCACAGCATTGCAGGCGACATCGTAGTGGTCGCCGGCAGTCCGGTGAACACCGCGCGGCTGCTGTTGCTTTCGGCCAACAGCGCGCATCCAGACGGCCTCGGCAATCGCTCAGGCCAGCTCGGTCGCAACGTGATGTTTCACAACTTCACACTCGGTGCTGCGATCTATGGTCGCGACATCCAGCCGCTGCGCGCGCAGAGCACGACACTGGAGGTCGACGATCTGGTCGGCCCGTTCACCGGACCTGAAGTGCGCGCGCTGGGTTTGCCGTATCTCAAGGGCGGCATCATCCAGGTCGGTTCCGGCGCGCCGCTGTTGTCGGAAGCCGCGCTGCTCGGTGGCATCACCGGTTATGGCCTCGTCCACAAGCAGTTGATGAAGCTCGGGCCGGTGCATTCCAAGGTCGCCGGTTCGCAGCTGATCGGCGAGGACCTGCCGCAGCTCAACAACCGCGTCGACCTCGATCCCGGCGTGCGAGACTTTCATGGCCTCGCGTCGCCGCGCATCACCTACAGCCCGCATATCCACGAGCGTGCCGCAGCGCTGCTGCTTGGCGCGCGCATGGAAGCCTTTCATCTGCTCAGTCCGGGTGCGCTCGCGGCGGCGATCATCCCGTATCCGATCATCTCGACCGCCGTGCCGGCGACGGCGCATCACGCTGGCACCGCGCGCATGGGTCTCGATCCCGAGACTTCGGTCTGCGATGCATCGGGGCGCCTGCATGATGTCGACAACATCTATGTTGCTGACGCTTCCACGTTCCCGACCTTTCCCGGTTTCAATCCCACACTCACGATCATGGCGAACGCAATGCGCATCGCGCGCGGCGTCGCCGGAGGCAGTGCATGAAGCGGCTCATTTCCTCAATGCTGGTCAGTACGGCGCTGATGCTCGCGGCCTGCAGCAACAACGACAACGGACCTGCTGATCCGGGCACCGATGCTGGCGAGTTCAAGGTGCTGGTCTACACCCGCACTGGCGGCTTTCGTCATCGCTCGATTCCGGACGGCATCGAAGCCTTTCGCAGCCTCGGTGCCGAGAATGGCTTCGGCGTCGATGCGACCGAAGATCCGGCAGTGTTCACCGACGACAATCTGGCGCAGTACGCCGTGATCGCTTTCGTCAACACGACCGGCACCATCGTGGACACCGCCGAACAGCGCGGCGCGATCGAGCGCTTCATCGGTGGTGGTGGAGGATTTGTCGGCATCCATTCGGCGGCGGATACCGAATACGACTGGCCGTTCTACGGGCAACTCGTCGGCGCTTACTTCAAGAACCATCCGCTGCAGCAGTACGCAGCCATGATCACCGAAGCGCCGGATCATCCGGCCACCGCACATTTCCCGGAACGCTGGACGATCTACGACGAGTTCTACGCGTTCCAGACCAATCCGCGTGAGAGCGTGCGCGTGCTGCTGGCCATCGACGAGGGCAGCTATCTGCAGAATCCCAATACGAGTCAGCTACCGACCTCGCCGACCTTCCCGGTCGGAGAAACCGGCACGATGGGTGATCA
>JALYJV010000064.1 GCA_030775105.1 Pseudomonadota bacterium
AAGCTGATCGTCGACCTGATGTACGAAGGCGGCATCGCGACGATGAACTACTCGATCTCGAACAACGCCGAGTATGGTGAGTACGTGACCGGCCCGAAGGTCATCAACGACGAGTCGCGCAAGGCCATGAAGCAGTGCCTGCTCGACATCCAGACCGGCAAGTACGCCAAGGCCTTCGTCTCGGAAGGCAAGAGCGGCTATCCGGAGATGACCGCGATGCGCCGTCTCAATGCGGCGCACCAGATCGAGCAGACCGGTTCGGCCCTGCGCGCGATGATGCCGTGGATCACCAAGAACAAGCTGGTCGACAAGGCCAAGAACTAAGCTGCAACTAAGCTGCCGTTCATGGTCATAAGGGCGCCTCCGGGCGCCCTTATGTTTTTGGGATGCGCTCAGTAAGATGAGCCTTTCACCGAGCAAGTCACGGACGATGGATCAGAACACGCCGCAGCCGCCGCGCCGCAAGGGTATCTACCTGCTGCCGAATCTGGTCACGACCGGCACGCTGTTCGGCGGTTTCTTTTCGATTGTCATGGCGATGGCTGGGCGGTTCGAGCTGGCGGTCTTCGGCATTCTCGGCGCGATGATTGCCGATGGTCTCGATGGCCGTATCGCGCGCATGACCAATACGCAGAGCGATTTCGGCAAGGAATACGACTCGCTGTGCGACATGGTCGCCTTCGGCGTCGCACCGGCGATTCTTATTTACGCGTTTTCACTGCACCATCTGGCGGATTACAAATGGCTGGGTGGCAAGCTCGGCTGGATTATCGCCTTCACCTACGCGGCCTGCGCGTCGATGCGCCTCGCCCGCTTCAATGTGCTCGCGGCGATTGCCAGCTCCAACAAGGACTTCTACGGCGTGCCAAGCCCCGGTGCGGCGGCGGTTGTGACGTTTTTCGTCTGGAGCTGTATTGACGATAGTCACTCCATATTCTCCTGGGTGTCCGGCCACGTGCCGTTCTCCGGCGACGACGTGCTGTGGCTGGCGGCTCCGCTGACGCTGGCGACCGCACTGTCGATGGTGTCGAGTTTCCGCTACAACAGCTTCAAGAAGCTCAATCTGACCGGGCGCATGCGCTTCGTGTCGTTTGCGATGGTCGTCGGTATCTTTGCGCTGCTGATGATCGATCCGCCGCGCATCATGTTCCTCGGCTTTCTCAGCTACGCGCTGTCAGGCCCTGCGGTTTTTCTTTGGCGGCGCTACCGACCGGCGGCCAAGTCGACCTGACCGGCGCCTGAATTTCACCCGTCGCACCATTGTCAGCGGCGCTGCGCATCGCCATAATGGCCGTCATGTGTTCCCCCAGCAGCCATCGGTACTTTGCAGCTACGGCCCCTCGCCGTGGCCTGCCGCTGCTTCTCAGCCTGCTCCTTCTGCCGTAAGGCAGACCATGAGCCGCGCCCGGCACGGGGCCAAAACCGTGACAAACCCAGACCATGTACACCGCTCCGCCAGGACCAGCGCGTCTGCGTAGCTCATCAGGCGAGGAAAACGCCATGACGATGTTGAAAGATCCCTCCAAGAAGTACGCCCAGTTCAAGCCGATCCATCTGCGCGACCGCACCTGGCCGGATGCGGTGCTGACCAAGGCCCCAATCTGGCTCTCGACCGATCTGCGCGACGGCAACCAGGCCCTGATCGAGCCGATGAATGCCGAGCGCAAGCTGCGCATGTTCCGCGAGCTGGTACGCATCGGCTTCAAGGAAATCGAAGTCGGTTTCCCGAGCGCCTCGCAGACCGAGTTCGATTTCCACCGCGCGCTGATCGAGAACGGCCATATCCCGGACGACGTCACGATCCAGGTGCTGACGCCGGCGCGTGAAGCGCTGATCCGCCGCAGCTTCGAGGCGCTGAAGGGCGCCAAACGCGCGATCGTGCACATCTACAACGCGGTCGCACCGATCATGCGCAGCGTCGTGTTCAACATGAACCAGGACGAAGTGATGGAGATGGCGGTGTCGCACATCCGTCTCGCCCGCGAGCTGGCCGCGCAGCAGCCGGAGACCGACTGGCGCTTCGAGTACTCGCCGGAAATGTTCTCCGGCACCGAGCTGGAGTTCTCCAGGCGCGTTGTCGACGCGGTCGTCGAAGCGTCCGGCGCGACGAAAGAGCGGCCGATCATCATCAACCTGCCGTCGACGGTCGAGCATTCGACGCCGAACATCTTCGCCGACATGATCGAGTGGATGCATCGCAATCTCGCCAAACGCGAGGCGATCATCCTGTCGATCCATCCGCACAACGATCGCGGTACCGGCATCGCCGCCGGTGAGTTCGCGCTGATGGCGGGGGGTGATCGCATCGAAGGCTGCCTGTTCGGCAACGGCGAGCGCACAGGCAACTTTGACGTCGTGAATCTGGCCTTGAATTTGTACACGCAGGGCGTTGATCCGGGCCTGGATTTTTCCGACATCGATTCCGTGCGTCGCACGGTGGAGTATTGCAACCAGATTCCGGTGCATCCGCGCCATCCGTACGTCGGCGATCTCGTGTTCACCTCGTTTTCCGGCTCGCATCAGGACGCGATCAAAAAGGCGTTCTCGGCGCGCAAGGACGAAGACATCTGGGTCATGCCGTACCTGCCGATCGATCCCAAGGATCTGGGTCGCTCGTACGAGGCGGTAATCCGCGTCAACTCGCAGTCGGGCAAGGGCGGCATTACCTACCTGCTCGAAGCCGAGTACGGCTATGCGTTGCCGCGG
>JALYJV010000065.1 GCA_030775105.1 Pseudomonadota bacterium
CTGCTTCCAGTTGAAGCGGCTGATCATGTAACCGAGCAGTTCGGCCTTGTGCGCCTTGTCGACATAGATCGCGCGCTGGGTCACCGCTTCGGCAGCGCTGTTGCGCGGCGCGATGTCGATCGTTGCCGGATTCTGCAGCAGGCCTTCGGCAAGCTTGCGGATGTCCGGCGAGAACGTCGCCGAGAACATCAGATTCTGACGCTGCTTGGGCAGGCGCTCGATCACGCGACGGATGTCGCGGATGAAGCCCATATCGAGCATGCGGTCGGCTTCGTCGAGGACGAAGAACTGCACCTGCGACAGGTCAATCGTGCGCTGACCGACGTGATCGAGCAGACGGCCCGGCGTCGCAACGACGATATCCGCGCCACGGCGCAGGGCGTCGATCTGCGGATTGATGCTGACGCCGCCGAAGATCAGCACCGTACGCACGGCAGGCAGATGCTTGCTGTAGGTGCGGATGCTTTCCTCGACCTGCGCGGCGAGCTCGCGTGTTGGCACGAGCACGAGGGCACGCACCGGACGGCGCACGCCTTCGGAAGGCGGATTGGCCTGCAGGCGCTGCAGCATCGGCAGGGTGAAGGCAGCGGTTTTGCCGGTACCGGTCTGCGCGGCGGCGAGCAGATCGCGGCCGGCCAAAATCTCGGGAACCGAGCGCTGTTGAATCGGGGTGGGCGTCGTATAGCCCTGATCGGCCACGGCGCGAACAATGTTCGGCGCGAGGCCTAGTCCATCAAATGACACGTGAAGCTCCTGAATAGCGTGCAGGCAGCTCGAAAGCCGCATGTGGCCTGCCTGGCAAGCAACGTGCTTACCGGGGCCGGTTCAGGCAAGGGGGTTGAAATTACGGGACAGATGTCACCGAAAAAGGTCTGCGACCATGGGCCAGGGTGTGGCCGGACGGGGTGCGCAAACCGGGATGCGCCTCACAAACGGTGGGCAGTATAGCGATCCCGCGCTGATTCACCTAATCTTCACCGTAGCGACACGCAAATACCGTGCCGAAAAAATAGCCAACGTTACGCCCACGTACTCTGAAGACCCGGACCCACCGATGAAAACCACCTTTATTGCCACTGCCGTTGCCTTCGTCGCCGCCTGCAGCACCCTGACGGCACAGGCCGACTCCTGGAAGGATCTGAAGGGTGCCGCCAAGCAACAGGCCGCGCAGCGCGCCGAATCGGAGCTGGGCCTGCCGCAGGCGGCGACTGCCGGTGCCAAGGCCTACATTATCTCTCCGCAGAACGACGCGGAAGTCAGCAGCCCGGTCAAGGTGTTGTTCGGCCTGTCCGGGATGGGTGTTGCTCCGGCCGGGGTCAACCAGACCGGCACCGGCCATCACCACCTGCTGATCGACAGCCCCGAAGTCGACTTCACCAAATCGCTGGCGATGACCGACCAGATCAAGCATTTCGGTGGCGGCCAGACCGAAGCTTCGATCGAACTCAAGCCAGGTACCCACACCTTGCAGCTGTTGCTGGGTGACTGGAAGCACCAGCCACAGAATCCAGCCGTACTGTCGGAAAAGATCACGATCACGGTCAAGTGAGTTCACGCAAGGGAACAGCGCACTCAGGGCACGCTGACGCATGAAGGCATCACTGGGCCTGCGACTGGGACAGTCGCTGACGATGACACCGGCATTGCAGCAGGCGATTCGCCTGTTGCAACTCTCCAGCCTCGACCTCCAGCAGGAGATCGAGCAGGCGCTGGAATCCAACATCCTGCTCGAGCGCGAAGACGCGCCCGAGTCGGGGGAAGCCAGCGACGACGTCTACAGCGCCAGCGATGCCGCTGCCGAAGACGGCGGCGACAGTGAGGGCGCGACCAAGGAAGTCGGCACCGATACCGACATTCCGGACGAGCTGCCGGTCGACGCCGACTGGGGTGATGTCTTCGATGATCTCCCCCCGCAGCCACGCAGCGGAGACGACGAAGAGTTGCGCGAGTTCATGGAGGCCAACCGGCGCGCCGCGACCGGACTCTACGAACACCTGCTGGAACAGGCACGCGCTGCACCATTCACGCAGAGCCAGACCGAGATTGCGGCGTTTCTGATCGACGCGGTCGATGAGGATGGCTACCTGCGCGAATGGAACGAACTCAAGGCACAGATCATCAGCGCATTGAATGTCAGCAGTGCAGAAGTCGACGCCGTGCTGGCGATCGTCCAGGAATTCGATCCGCTCGGCGTCGGCGCGCGCGATCTCGGCGAATGCCTGCGTCTGCAGATCGAGGCGCTGCCGGCGCGCACCCTGGGGGCGAACACCGCCTTGCAGGTCGTTGGCGACCATATGATGTTGCTTGCGCGACACGATTTAGCCGCACTGGCCAAGGCCAGCCACGCCAGCGAGGCCGAATTGCGCCTCGCAGTCGACCTGATCCAGTCGCTGCAGCCACGCCCCGGGCGCCCGTTCCAGGTCCACGAGGCCGACTACATCACTCCCGATGTCTTTGTTTTGAAACGTAATGGCCGCTGGACCGTGCGCCTGAATCCGGAGCACATGCCGCGCCTGCGGATCAATGGTCAGTACCAGGGCATGATCCGCCGTGCCGACAGCTCGCGCGACCAGCAGATGCTCAAGCAGCACCTGCAGGAAGCCCGCTACTTCCTGAGCAGTCTTGAGGCCCGCAATGAAACTTTGTTGCGGGTCGCGCACTCCATAGTTGAAGAACAACGTGCTTTCTTGGAATATGGACCTGAGGCGATGCGACCTTTGGTCCTCAGAGACATCGCCGAACAGCTGGGCATACATGAATCAACCGTATCGCGCGCCACAGCCAACAAGTACATGCTCACTCCGCGTGGGCTCTGCGAACTCAAATATTTTTTCTCCAGCCACGTCCAGACCACGGGCGGTGGCATCTGCTCGGCCACGGCAATCCAGGCCATGATCAAACGTCTGGTGACTGCCGAAAGCCCAAGCCGTCCGCTGTCCGATGCCAGCCTGTCCGACCTCCTGCTCAAGGAAGGCATCCAGGTGGCGCGGCGCACCGTAGCCAAATATCGCGAAGGCTTGGGAATCCCTCCCTCGCATGAGCGCAAACCGCCGGTCTGACCGACCGGCGCTTCACAGGAGGTCATCGATGAATCTGAACATCTCCGGACACCATGTCGAAGTCACACCCCCGATGCGGGACTACGTCGTCTCCAAGCTCAAAAGACTGGAACGACACTTCGACCACCTGATCAGTGCGGAGGTCGTTTTATCCGTCGAGAAGCTGCGTCAGAAGGCTGAGGCCACCGTGCACGCCAGCGGCGCCAATCTCCACGCCGAAGCCACGGACGGCGACCTCTACGCCGCCATCGATCTGCTGACCGACAAGCTGGACCAGCAAACGCGCAAGCACAAGGAAAAAATCCGCGACCATCACCAGAAGGAAGCGCACAAGCGCATGGT
>JALYJV010000066.1 GCA_030775105.1 Pseudomonadota bacterium
GCCCATTGGTCGCCGCACCGCCCGCCTGTTCGACGATGAAGCTCATCGGGTTGGCTTCGTACATCAGGCGCAGCTTGCCTGGCTTGTCTGGCTCCTTGAGGTCGCGCGGGTAGATGAAGATGCCGCCACGGGTGATCAGACGATGGACGTCGGCGACCATCGAGGCCACCCAGCGCATGTTGAAGTCCTTGCCGCGCGGGCCGTTCTTGCCGGCGAGCAGTTCTTCGATATAGCGCTTCATCGGCGGATGCCAATGGCGGATGTTCGACATGTTGATCGCGAACTCCTTGGTGTCTTCGGCGATCTGCATGTTGCGCTTGGTCAGCACGAAGCTGCCCTGCTCGCGATCGAGCGTGAAAGCATGCGTACCGTTGCCGACCGTGAGCACCAGCATCGTGCTCGGCCCGTAGACGGTGTAGCCGGCGGCGAGCTGCGCGGTGCCCGGCTGCAGGAAGTGCTCGTCCTTCGGCTCCTTGACGCCTTCCGGGCTTGGCAGCACCGAGAAGATCGTGCCGACGCTGATGTTGACGTCGATGTTGCTGGAGCCATCGAGCGGATCGAACAGCAACAGGTACTTGCCCTTCGGATAGTCGCTGGGAATCGCCTGGCAGTGGTCCATCTCCTCGGACGCACAGGCCGCCAGGTGGCCACCCCATTCATTGGCTTCGAGCAGGATTTCGTTCGACAGCACGTCGAGCTTCTTCTGCGCCTCGCCCTGGATGTTGCCGGTGCCGGCGTCGCCGAGCACACCGCCGAGATCGCCCTTGCTGACCGCATGTGAAATGGTCTTGCAGGCGCGCGCGACGACTTCGATCAGCAGGCGCAGATCGGCGGTGATACGGCCCGTGCGCTGCTCCTCGATCAGGTAGCGCGTCAGCGAAACCTGCTTGTGTCTTGCGGTATGGATTTCCGATGCTGCCTGCGTCATATGCCCTCCACGGCGTTGCGGCCCGCGCATTGTCCGCGCTGGGCGAACGAATGCAAAGAGCCAAACGGGTGAAAGGGCTCAGGCGCGAGCGAGTTGCAGCAGAAAATCCGGAACGAAGGTCTGCCAGGGCTTGCTGCGTACCTGGGCCTGCTCGGGCAGCAGGCGCACGTTCATCGCCGTCGGGCGCTTGCGCAGCGCGGCCGGCAGGCTGGCTACCGGAATGCGGACGTTGAGGTACTTGCGGTCGGCGGTGAGCTGGACGGCGAACGGGAGGGTATCTGCGGTCATGGCAATCTTCCGTGGTGGGGTGACGGAATCCATGCTGCGCGCACCCGGGCTCAAATCATGAGCCCAGGCGAAATACCCTATTCCGGGATGGTCAGATACTGCTGCGCCGCCGCCCGCAGCCGCTTGGCAACGGCGATGCGCAGGCTCAGCGGACCGAGCACTTCCACTTCCGGCCCGTAACGCAGGACGTCGAGGATCAGCTCGTCGTCGCGGTGGTAGGGCACCGACAGCTCGTAGCTGCCATCGCGGGTCCACACGCCCTGCTGATGCGGATGCCATTGCTCGACCGACACCCAGCGCGCGCGCTCCGGTGTGAAGCGCAGCACCGCCGTGGCGGTCGGCGCGCCAGAGAAGATGCCGTAGGAGGCACTCAGCTCGTCGTTGAGACGGGCCTCGTCGATGTCCTGTGCCGGCGTTTCCAGCAGCTCGGCGAGGCGCACGCAATCCAGCGCAAAGGTGCGCAGGCCGTTGGACTGATGGCACCAGGCATCGAGATACCAGTTGTCGCGGTAATGGGTGAGACGCTGCGGCGAAATCTGCCGCGCGGTGACTTGGGCGCTGGCTCTGGACTCGTATTCGATCTGCAGACGCCGGCGCTGCAGCACCGCAGCGGCAATCGCCGCGAAGTGCTTGCCGGGCGAGCGCGCCGCGGTGCGCAGCAGGCGCAGGCGATCGCCGTTGTCGGAGGCCAGGCCCTGCGACTCGAGAATCTGGTCGATGCGGCTGCGCACGGATGCCAGTGCCTCTTCGAGCAGGCCAGGCTGGAACGTCGACAGCAACTGCTGCAGCGTCAGCAGGCCCTGCAGCTCCTCGGGGCTGAACCAGATGCCCGGCAGCTCGTAGGCCGCGTCGGTATAGCGATAGCCGCGCGGCTCGCGCGAGGTCTCCAGCGGCGCGCCGAGATAGTCGCGCAGATAGGCCAGCACGCGCTTGGTCGTCGCCCGCGAGCATTCCAGCTCTTCCTGGATGCGCTCAAACGGCACCGGATAGCGCGAGGCCTTGAGCTTGCGATGCAGGCGGTAGACGTGCTCGAAGGATTTCATGACTCTAGGCTAACGCACCCTTAGGCTATCGGCACTACTTGCATGCCCGCCCGGCTGTCGCCACGCTGCGCGTCGAAACCGCCCGCTCACGAGCCCGCAGACCCATGCAGACCATTAAGCACTTCGAAGGCGCGCGTCGCGCCACCGGCCCGCAGGACCGCGTCGAGAACGTCCGCGCCGCCGCGCAGGACTTCCGCAAGGCCATGCTGGCCGGGCCCAAGGTGCGCTACTACGAATCCTTCGACCTCGTGCAGGTGCCCTACCCAAGCTACTACGGACTGCGTCATGCCTTCCGCTACGAGCATGTACTGCCCTACCTCTCGATCTGCAATCGCCTGTTCGTCTGCCAGTTCGACACCGCGCAGGGCCTCAAGACCCTGCTGATTTCGCCGTCGGACTACGAGTTCAACCGCGAGACGCCGTTCTTCAAGCGCCTGTCGGACAACAATCCGAAATGGCTGGAGCGCTTCATCCTCAAGCGCCACAGCACGGTCGAGCAGGTGCTGTCGCGCATCGGCCTTAAGCCCGAAGACATCGACTTCATCACCTACGACCATCTCCATACCCAGCATGTGCGGCGCTGGCTCGGCACGGCGGACACAGCCGGCCTGCTGCCGAACGCGAAGCTGATCGTGCACCGCCAGGAATGGGAGTCCGCACTGCGCCTGACACCGATCCAGTACGACTGGTACTGCCCGGACGGCATCAAGGGCATCCCCGACGACCGCGTGATCTTCGTCGACGGCGACGTGATGCTTGGCGATGGCGTCGCGATGATCCACACGCCGGGCCACACCGAGGGCAACCACTCGATGGTCGTGCACACCAACGAAGGCCTGTGGGTGACAAGCGAGAACGGCGTGACGGTCGATGCCTATGCGCCGAAGATTTCGCGCATCGCCGGCCTCAGCGCGTATTCCAGGGCCAACGGCAGCGAAGTGATCCTCAACGGCAACACGCTGGAGAACTCCATCGACCAGTACATCTCGATGGTGCAGGAACTGACGATAGCCGGGCCGTCGGTGCGCAATGCGGATTTCCCGAACATCTTCCCGTCGTCGGAACTCACGCCGTTCTGGCTCGCGCCGGGTGTGCGCTCCAGCCATCGGGTCGGTCATGCCCTGCACGGCGCGCTGGTCAAGCCGGGATAACGGGTCCGCGTCGCGGTTTCAAGCTTATAACTAAAGCGCGCGGATCATTGCGGGGCAGGCATGCGCTTGTTCAAATGCGCGCTACTCAATATACCTGCGGCAGAGCCAACAACGGCATGGATGCCTGCATAAACAAGAACCCATGCCCCACGCTTACGCCGCCGTCGCTTCCAGCCTGCTTCTGCTGAGTGCTGCATCCGCAGCGACTGCCCAGCCGGCCGATCCGCTAACGCCCGAGCTGGACACGGTTGCCGTCGAACCGCTGCACGCCGAGGCGACACCGACACGGCCTGCATCGCCCGCGCCGCCAACGGCGCTGGAAGAAATTGTCGTCACCGCACAGAAGCGCAAGGAGTCATTGCAGGAAGTGCCGATCGCGATCTCCGCGTTCACCAATTTCCAGCTCGACGCGCGCGGCATCAGCAGCGTCAAGGATCTGGGCACCGCGGTACCCGGCCTGCAGTTCACCGATCTGGCCGGTTACAACCTGATCTATCTGCGCGGCGTCGGCACGGACGCGTTCATTCCGGCGGCCGATCCGAGCATCGCGACCTATCTCGACGGCGTGTACTTCCCGTCGGCACACAACATGGTGCAGTCCTTCGGCGCGCTGGAGCGCATCGAAGTGCTGCGCGGACCGCAAGGCGCGCTGTTCGGCCGCAATTCCACCGGCGGCGCGATCAGCATCTTCACGCGCACGCCCGGCCCGGAGCCCGAAGTTTCGGTGCAGGCCAGCTACGCGCGCTTCGACGATCTGAAGTCGCGCGCGCATGTCAGCCTGCCACTCGGTGACAGTGTCGCGGTCAGTTTCTCCGGTTTCTACAACCGCGAGGACAACTACTACACACTCGTCGACAACGGCGACAAAGAGCTGCCGCAGGAAATCGGCAAGGGCGGCCGTGTACGTCTCGCGTTCGCGCCGGCCGACAATTTCCGCGTGGTGCTCACCGGATTGCTCGCACGCTACAGCGGCACATCGACGACAACCTCGGTCAACACCGAGCCCAGCGTGCTCGGTCGTCTGCTGACTATTCCGGAGGAAACCCGCGAGTACGTCGTCACCGCCGACTCGACGCCGTCGCTGACGACGGATACCCAGGCCTGGTACGGCGACGCCACGTGGACGCTGCCGTGGCTGGATATCAAGCTGCTCGGCAGCCACTACTACATCGACGCCTACGACTACGTATACGACTACGACGGCTCGAATCGACCCGTCGCGACCTACGGCGCCGAAAGCGACTACCAGGAAGTCGAAACCGCCGAGCTGCAGTTCACGTCGAACGACGGCAGCTTCGGCAGCCGCTGGCTGCAGTGGGTCGCCGGCGCCTACTACCTGCGCAGCGAAGGCGGTTACGACCCGGGCTATCTGTCGCTGGCCGACAGCGTCGTGAACCTGACGCCGGTGCTCGACGCACTGCCGCCGCTGCTGCGCAACATCCTCGATCCGCTGCCGATTCCGACTCAGCTGCGCTTCAACTTCACCGGCCTGATCGGCGCCGAGTCGTACTCCGGCTATGCGCAAGCCACGGCGAATGTCACCGACTGGCTCAACGTCACCGCCGGCGGCCGCTACCAGGAAGAGACCCGCGAGCTGATCCGCTCCGATGTCGCGATCGAGGGCATCGACAGCTCGCTGATCTCCTGGACCCCCCGCGAGTCGACCGTCACCAACTTCTCGCCACGCATCGCGATCGACATCAAGCCAGCAGACAGCCTGATGCTGTACGCGTCGTACTCGCAGGGCTTCAAGAGTGCGACCTACAACATCATCAACATCTACCTGCCGCCGGACTACGTCGAGCCGGAAGAAGTCACGTCCTGGGAACTCGGCCTCAAGTCGGACTGGTTCGAGCGCTCCGTGCGTCTGAACGTCGCGGCGTTTGAGAGCGAGATCAAGAACCTGCAGACCGGCTTCGTGTCGCTGACCACCGGCGGCGCGATCAACTTCGAGAACGCCGGTGAGGCACGTATCCGCGGCATCGAGTTCGACGCCACCGCGCTGCCGTTGCCGAACTGGAATCCGGGCCTGCTGCTGACCGTCGGCGGCTCCTGGCTGGATGCGATCTACACCGACTACCGCAACGGCAGCGGCTACGACGAACAGACTGGCCTGTCGTTCAAGAGCGACTGCGGCGACGATCCCGCCAACCCGAGCGGTCCGCGCTGCCGTGACTTCACCGGCAACCGCGTCGTGCGCACGCCGAAGTTCAGCGGCAGTGCGACGCTGAGCCAGACCATCGACGTATCGAGCGGTTCATTCGAGATCGGCGTCGACTACTACTACAACTCGGGCTTCTACTACCTCGCGCAGAACTCGGCGAACTCGTTCGAGGACAGCTACCGCATCGTCAACGGCCGCGTCAGCTACCTGCACGCACCATGGAATCTGCGCGTGACGGTGTTTGGCGAGAACCTGATCGACGAGCGCTACCGTCTCGCGCAGTTCCACACCGACTTCGGCCGTGCCGACACGCTGGCCCCACCCGTCACTGCTGGGGTGCGCCTGAACTGGGAATTCGGCGCCTGATTCTCAGCGCCTGAGTCGGGATACGACAGCACCCGACACCAGCATCGCCATAACAAAGATCAGTGCCGGGATCTGCCCGAGTCCGGCGCTGACGATCGCCGGTCCCGGGCAATAGCCGACAAGACCCCAACCGATACCGAACAGTGCTGCGCCGAGCACCAGCGGTGCATCGATCTGCCTGTTCGCCGGTTCTGACAACTGCCCTCCGAGCAGAGGCCGACCGCGACGGCGAATCCACCAGAAACCGGGCACAGTGACTGCAAGCGCACTCGCCATGACGAATGCCAGCGAGGGATCCCAACCGCGGCCGATGGTCAGGAACGCCAGCACCTTCTGCGGCGACGCCATGCCGGAGATGACCAGTCCTGCGCCGAAGACCACACCAGCGACCGCCGCCGTCAGGCCGCGCGCCATGCCGCTCGCAGCGACGCTCATGCCAGCACTCCACGCAGGAAGGTCGCGCTGAGCATGCCAAGCCCCATGAACACGAGCACCGAGACCAGCGAGCGCGGTGACAAGCGCGCGAGGCCGCAGACACCGTGGCCGCTGGTACAGCCATTGCCCAGCCGCGTGCCAATACCGACCAGCACACCGCCCGCAACCAGCAGGAACAGCGCACCGCTACCGTCCGCGCTGTCCGGCATCTGCAATGCAAACCCGGCTGAAACGGCGAGCCAGCCGCCGCCGATCAATCCCAGCAGGAACGGCCAGCGCCACGATGATTCCTGTCCCGAGATAGCTCCAAAAGCGATGCCGCTGATCCCGGCAATCCGGCCCAGGCTCACATACAGCAGCAACGCGGCCACGCCGATCAGCGCGCCGCCGATGATGGGTTCAAGCATCCTGAAGCTCCGGTCTGTCTACATGAGGTGATACCATACCCCGCATGGTATCCACTTTCACGGGAAAGAGCATCTGATGTCGACCTGGAACGATGACAAGCAGCTGATCCTCAATCGCCTGCGCCGTGCCGAAGGGCAGCTGCGTGCGATCCAGTCGATGATCGAGGACGAGCAGGACTGCGAGAAGGTGGTCCAGCAGTTCGCCGCCGTGCGCAAGGCCATGGACCGCGCATTCTTCGACCTGATGGCCTGCGTCACCAAGCGCGAGCTGGACAGCGTCGGCGCGCTCAGCGCCAAGGCCTCCGCGAGCCTGGGCAAGGTCACTGCGCTGCTGACGCGCTACGGCTGAGCCTGGTCCGCTGAACCCATGACATTCCACCCCCTGCTGAGCACGCCATCCGGGCGCGCTGCTTTGTCAGAAATGCTCGAAATAGCTGGGCTATTCCTGCGCTTTCTTCCGCGCATCGCATCCCGGCTGACGCACCCATCAGGGTGCGAAGTCACGGGTTCAGTGGACTAGCATGATCATCGCACTGGCCACGCTGACCGGAGCACTCGTCGGTCTCGTGCTCGGCCTCACCGGCGCCGGCGGCGCCGTGATCGCCGTGCCACTGCTGGTCTTCGTGTTCGGCCTGCCGCTGATCGACGCGGCGCCGATTGCCTTGCTCGCGGCGTGTGCCGCCGCGAGTTTCGGCACGGTGCTGGCTTGGGACGTCAAGCTGATCCGCTACCGTGCGGCGATGCTGATGGCAGCGACCGGCACGCTGACAACCTGGCTGGGCATCCGGGTAGCCGGCGTGCTCAGCGAGAGTGCTCTGATGCTCGCGTTCAGCAGCGTGCTGGTCGCAGTGGCCGCACGCATGTTCCAGCAGGCCCGCAGTCAGCGCGGCGGCGCCGCGCAGTCGGCCGCACCCGATCACGAGCATGCGCTGGTCAGGCTCCATCCGACGACCGGGCGGCTGGTCTGGACCACGAAGACCAAGGCGCTGTTCTCCGCAGTGGGCGCGCTCAACGGCATGCTGTCCGGCATGCTCGGTGTCGGCGGCGGGTTCCTGATCGTGCCGGTGCTGCGCGCAATGACGCCACTGACGATGCACGCGGCGATCGCCACCTCGCTGATGACGTCGGCACTGACGAGCGCGGTGTCGGCCGGCATGCATATCGCCAGCACCGGCACCATCGACCTGCACATCGCCGTTCCTTTCGTCGCCGGCGCACTGGCAGGCATGACACTCGGCCGCCGCCTGGCGCCGCGCATCGCCGGACCCGCGCTGCAAACCGGATTCGCCGCCACGATGCTGGCCTGCGCTGCCGTCATGACGGCGCGCGCGCTCTACTGAGGATCAACCCCGATGCTGTTCCGACAGTTCTTCGACACCACTTCAGGAACCTATACCTATCTGCTCGCGTCGGCGCCGGGGCGCGAGGCACTGATTATCGATCCGGTCAAGGAGCAGCTGGGACACTACCTCACAGCCATCGACCAGCTCGGCCTGAAACTGGTGCACGCGATCGACACCCATACCCACGCTGATCACATCACCGGCCTCGGCGCGCTGCGTGACGCGACCAGTTGCATCACGCTGATGGGCGAGCACACCAAGGCCGAGTGCGTGTCTCAGTACTTGCGCGATGAAGAGCATCTCGATGTCGACGGCGTGACGCTGCAGGCCATCTACACACCCGGTCACACTGATGAATCCTTCAGCTTCGTGCTCGATCCAGCGTTGCCACGCGCGGTGTTCACCGGCGACGTGCTGCTGATCCGCGGTACCGGTCGCACGGATTTCCAGAACGGCGATGCGGGCGCGTCGTGGGATTCCATCGTCAATCGATTGTTCCGTCTGCCGGATCAGACGCTCGTCTATCCCGCCCATGACTACAAGGGCTGGAGCGCATCGTCGATCATCGAGGAGAAGCACCACAATCCGCGGCTTGCCGGCAAGACCCGCGACCAGTACATCGAGACGATGAGCAACCTGAAATTGCCGAATCCGAAGCTGATGGACGTCGCCGTCGCGGCGAATCTCGCTTGCGGGCGCGAGTGAGAGATCTGCTACGGCATCTCGATACACCTGCGGAGCTTATCCTGAGCCTGTCGAAGGGCAGGCACTCGATGTGAACGGGGTTTTATTGGAGCGTCACAACAAAATCCCGTTCGTCTCGAGTGCCGCGCGCCAGCGCGGTGTATCGAGGGTGTCGCAAAAGCGACACCGGACGCCTACCGCTCGCGCCGATGAAACCTGACGCGCAGATGTTCAGGCACCAGCGTAAAGCTCAACTTCTCTGATACCGGCTGTGCCTGCGGCACCGCTTCAATATCGAAGTTGCGCGCGAGCATCAGCGCCGCACTGCGCAGTTCCGCGAGTGCGAGATTGCGGCCCGGGCACATGCGCGGGCCGTAGCCGAAGGGCAAGGTCGACGCGCGCCCCGGACCGGCATCGTTGCGTGCGGCATCCGCCACCGGATCGAACCGTGGCGGTGGATCGGACAGCGGTGAACTGCCGGCAGCCGCGCGCAGCAGCAGTGTAACGGGCGTCCCGGCCGGCACCGAGATGTCCTCGATCACGGTATCGCTGATCGTCTCCAGAAAGATCAGCGGCGCGACCGGATGCAGGCGCAAGGTTTCGTTGATGACCGAATCGGCTGCACGCAACCAATGCGGGAAGCGATCCGCCCGCGGCACCTGCGGATCAGGCGCTGCAGGATCGTCCAGCAGTGCATCCGCTTCCACACGCAAGGCGGCGTAAACATCGGGCCGGTCGGTACAGCGGTGAATCAGCCAGGCCATGGTGTTGGCGGTCGTGTCTTCGCCGCCGAGCAGCACTGTGACGGCATTGGCGAATACATCTTCATCGCTGATCGCTGCACCATCGCGCTCGTTGGCGACGAGAAAGGCTTCGAGAAAGCAGGTCGGCGAATCGCGCAATGCCGGATTGTTCTTCAGCCGCTCGCGCGCGGCGTTGACCAGGCCACCCACTTCCTTGCGCAGGGCAGCGAGTGAACGCTCCAGCGCGTAGTCATGCGGCAACTTGAACCAGCGCCAGTACGGCACGACAGCGAACAGTCGGCGATTCAGTGCCGGGAAGATCTTGTCGAGATGCCGCTGGATCAGGTCATCGTCCTGCTCCAGCGTATTGGCCGGATGGCCCAGCGCGAACTGCACGGTCACGTCGACCGTGTAGCGCATCAGATCGGACGCCACATCGACTGCATCACCCTGATCCGCAGCCTTCTGCCAACGCTGCAGCAGACGCCGCGTGGTCAGCATCAGCTGATCGTGAAACGTGCGGATCTGGTGTGCGTTGAGCGTTGCCAGCCACAGGCGCCGCTGGGCGCGCCAGCGCTCGCCTTCGGACGAGAACAGACCGTCCATGCCGAGCTCACGGGCGATCGGCTGCAACGTGCGCAGGCGCCGGAATCGGTCCGGACGATCACGCAGGATCTGCTGCGCAAGCGTCGTGTCGTTCACCGCGAGCAGCCGGCGCCCCGCGGCACGCACGCAGAAGAACTTGCCATGGGTCCGCGCCCACGATTCCATCTGCAGATGGATCCGCGCCGGATCGAGCTGCAGGGCGCTGCCCAGCCACGGCGGGCCGGGAGGAGAGGGCAGATCATCGAGGGTGCGCGCGGCGGCAATGCTGTTCATGGCCTGCATTCTGCACTGGCTGTCGGTTCCTTACCTTCGGAAAAAAACCGGTAAATGGTTCCCCGGCGATTCCAGCCACGGCCAGTTGGCAGGGGT
>JALYJV010000067.1 GCA_030775105.1 Pseudomonadota bacterium
CCGGTATACTGCCGGTCCGCCGGCTGACGGTCTGAAGCGGTAGCAATGGCACAGCAATCCAATATTTTTCTGGTCGGGCCCATGGGTGCGGGCAAGACCACCGTGGGTCGGCGTCTGGCCGAAACCCGCGGCTTGGGTTTTGTCGATTCCGACCACGAGATCGAGCAGCGCACCGGCGTCGATATCCCGTTCATCTTCGAGAAGGAAGGTGAAGACGGCTTCCGCAAGCGCGAGAAGCAGGTCATTGAATCCCTGACGCAGCAGACTGGCATCGTCCTCGCAACTGGTGGCGGCGCGATCCTGGATCGCGACAACCGATTGTGGCTGTCCTCTCGTGGTCTGGTCGTCTATCTCCATGCCAGCATCGAGCAGCAGGTCCTGCGCACCGAGCGCGCTGACAACCGGCCGCTGCTGAAGGCGGTTGATGACCGACAGGCCGTGCTGGAAGATCTGTTCGCGATCCGCGATCCGTTGTATCGCGAGATTGCCGATCTGGTGGTCGTGACCGATCGCCGCAATGCACGCGCCGTGGTTCGCGATATCGAAGATTTTCTGGATCGTCCGATGACGGCGTAACGCCAACCGCGTTCGTCCCTTTCAGTTTTCAGATTTCCCATGCCTTCTCTAGATGTTTCGCTCGGCGACCGCAGCTACCCCATCCACATCGGGCCGGGACTGATCGCCGATGCGGCGCAATGGCGCGCATTCAAGCACCAACCGCTGCGCCTGATCACCGACAGCAATGTCGCGCCGCATTACCTGGCTGCGGTACAGACAGCCCTCGGACTCGAGGACGAAGCCGTCCATGTCTTCAGCGCCGGTGAGTCGCAGAAGAATTGGGACAGCACTGCGGAAATCCTCGGCTGGCTGCTGCAAACCCGCTTGCCGCGCGATGGCTGCCTGATTGCACTGGGCGGCGGCGTGGTCGGAGACCTCGTCGGCTTCTGCGCAGCGATCTACCAGCGTGGCATCGACTTTGTGCAGGTGCCGACGACCCTGCTGTCGCAGGTCGATTCATCGGTCGGCGGCAAGACTGGAATCAACCATGCGCTCGGCAAGAACATGATCGGCGCGTTTCACCAGCCGCAGCTGGTGCTCGCCGATACCGACACCCTGCGCACGCTGCCCAAGCGCGAGTTGCTTGCCGGCCTCGCCGAGGTCATCAAGTACGGCATGCTCGGCGACATCGCATTTCTCGGCTGGATCGAAACGCATCTCGACCCGCTGCTCGCGCTCGACGAATCGACTGTCGCACAGACGATTCTGCGCTGCTGCCAGATGAAGGCCGACATCGTTGCGCGCGACGAGCGCGAAGGCGGCCCTCGCGCACTGCTGAATCTGGGCCACACATTTGCGCATGCGATCGAAACCCATGCGGGTTATGGCGAATGGCTGCACGGCGAGGCCGTTGCCACAGGTCTATGCATGGCGGCGGACCTTTCGGCTCGCCTCGACTGGATCACGCCAGCAGAAGCGCATCGCTGCATCAACCTGATTGCGCGCAGCGGCCTGCCGACGCGGCCGCCGAGCGAGATGACGCCAGCGGATTTCCGTTCGCTGATGGCGCTCGACAAGAAGGTTGCCTCCGGCCAGCTTCGATTGATTCTGTTGCGCGGGCTCGGTGATGCTGTCGTCACGGGTGACTTTGCGCCGGAAGCGCTGCAGGCTACGCTGGATCACTACTGCAGCTGAGCCCACCGTCACTGTGCCGAACGAACTCGCCCCTTATGCCGCGCATGACAGCCGCTCCAAGGGGCGGCGTCACCCGGAGCCTGGGCCGGGACATCGCAGCGAGTATCAGCGTGACCGCGATCGCATCATTCACTCCGGCGCGTTTCGACGGCTGGAGTACAAGACCCAGGTCTTCGTCAATCACGAAGGCGATCTGTTCCGCACTCGGCTGACGCATTCGATCGAGGTTGCACAGATCGCGCGCACGATGGCGCGCACGCTGCAGCTCAACGAGGAGCTGTGCGAAGCGGTTTCGCTTGCCCACGATCTCGGGCATACACCGTTCGGCCACGCGGGACAGGAAGCGCTGAACGACTGCATGAAGCCCTACGGCGGCTTCGAGCACAACGCGCAGTCGCTGCGCGTCGTCGATGAACTTGAGGACAAGTACGCTGAGTTTCGTGGCTTGAACCTGATGTTCGACACGCGTGAGGGCATCCTCAAGCACTGCTCCGTCGCACGCGCGCGCACGCTCGGCGAGATTGGCGAACGTTTTCTCAAGCGCGAACAGCCGAGCCTGGAAGCACAGCTCGCCAATCGCGCGGACGAGATCGCCTATAACAATCACGACATCGACGACGGCCTGCGTGCGCGCCTGCTGACGATCGAGCAGTTGCGCGAAGTCGCCCTGTTCCGTCGTCACCACGATGAAGTCGTGCAGCGTTATGGACCGGTCAGCGAAAAGCAGCAGCGCCACGAAACCACGCGGCGCATCATCAACACCCTCGTCGTCGACCTGTCGCAAGCCTCACAGCGCGCACTCGCTGCAACCGGTGTGCGCAGCATCGACGATGTTCGCGCTCGGGCCGCACCGCTGATCAGTTTCAGCGACGAGATCGAAGCCGAGAATCTGGACCTCAAGCGTTTCCTGCGCGACCATCTGTATCATCACCATCAGGTCTACCGGATCATGGTCAAGGCCAAGCGCGTGGTGCGGGAACTGTTTGCCGCGCTGTTCGAAGACCCGCGTCTTCTGCCGCCGGATTTCCACGCAACTGCCAAGCAGATGGAAACGCAGGATGGGGCTGATGGTCGAGCGCGTGCTGTCGCGGACTACATCGCAGGCATGACTGATCGGTTCGCGCTCGACGAGTACGAGCGGCTGTTCGATCCTCGGCGACTACGCTAAGAACCTGCGTCCCCTGCTGGTCGCCTACGGCCTGAACCAGTCCTCTGTGTTCAGCCCACTCGCCCCGGCATAGGTCACCGGCGAACGGGTCACCAGGGTCATTTCGCGGACGGCGGCGATGGCGGCCTGCTCACCCTCGGCGGTCGTCCAGGCCCGTCCTTGGCGTTCGCGGCGCGGTCCCGCACGGGCGAGCCAGATTGCGGCTTCGCGGTCAAATGGCAGGATTTGAGGTCCACTTCGGAGCAGTTCGTGGACGAAGCCGCTCAGTCGCGTGCGGCGCGGGCCTTCGGGCAAGGTTTCGATTCCGCGCAGCAACAGGCCGGCGGACGACGCGGCAATCGCGCTGGCGTGCTGGTGTTGGCTGAACCGGGTCAGCACCTGGCGGTTCGCGGCAGGGCGAGTCAGCTCGGCCAGAACCGCCAGATCCAGCAGATAAGTGGGTCGCGCCATCAGTGGTCCGCCGACCAACGTGCCATTTCATCGGCGCTGATGCCTTCGAATTCACCGCCTACGCGACCGCGCCAGTTCTGCAGCCAGGCCGAGAAATCCGCGGCTTCGCCGGCGATCTTCAGGCGCTCGTACTCCGCCTCGGACAGCAGCACCGCAACGCCTTGACCGCGGCGCGCAATGCCGACCGGGCGGCCGCTTTCAACCTCCCGCAGCAACTCGGTCAGGGTGTTCTTTGCCTGGGCGACGGACACCGACTTCACGGGACTTTGCGCAAGATGGCCATATAGATGGCCATTTGTAGCAAATCCAAGTGCTTGAATCAATTGCTGCAATGTAATCAGCGGGGAATTCCCCGGCGCGGCATTTGCGGTGCCACCGGCGCCAACCCAAACTTTGCGGCCCGCCGACCTCGGCGTGGAGCGGCGCGCGTCAGCGTCGTAGATATAAGGAGCCCGCAAGATGTCAGACCGCCAGCCCGACCAGATCCCCGTCCAGGTCATGGAAGCCGTGCCCGCTGCCCGTTCAAACGCCCTGTCCAACAGCGGCCCGACGAACTATGGCTACGCCGAGCATGGCCTGTACCGCGAATCTTTCGAGCGCGACAGCTGTGGCTTCGGAATGATTGCGCACATGGACGACCAGCCCAGCCACAAGCTGGTGCAGACCGCCGTGACTGCGCTGCACCGCATGACCCACCGCGGCGCCGTCGCCGCCGACGGCAAGACCGGAGACGGTTGCGGCCTGCTGATGAAGAAGCCGGACGCCTTTCTGCGTCGCGAAGCCGAGCGCCTTGGCTTCAAGATCGGCGAACTGTATTGCGCCGGCAACATCTTCTTCTCGTCCGATGAAGCACGCCGCGCGCGCGCCAAGGTCGTCCTTGAAGAAAGCCTTGCACTGCACGAGCTGATCCTCAATGGCTACCGCGAAGTCCCGACCGACGAATCGGCCCTCGGCGAGGAAGCGCTCAAAACCCTGCCGAAGATCGAGCAGGCCTTCATCAGTGCGCCGAAAGGCATGCACAAGTTCGCGTTCGAGCTGAAGCTGTTCCGCGCGCGCCGGCGCACCGAGAAGATCCTCGATGCCGAGAAGGATCTCGACTTCTACATCACACACCTGTCCTGCCGCGTGATCGTCTACAAGGGCCTCGTGATGCCGGAGCTGTTGCCGGTGTTCTATCCGGACCTCGCCGATCCAGCGCTGGAATCGTCGATGTGCGTGTTCCATCAACGCTTCTCGACCAACACCCTGCCGCGCTGGCGCCTGTGCCATCCGTTCCGCTATCTGGCGCACAACGGCGAGATCAACACGATCTCCGGCAACCGCAAGTGGGCGCTCGCCCGTGCGAAGAAATTCGTCACGCCGGAAATTCCGGACATTGAAGAGATCTCGCCGCTGGTCGGCATGACCGGCTCGGACTCGCAGTCGCTCGACAACATGCTCGAGGTGCTGCTCGCCGGCGGCATGGACGTGTTCGCCTCGCTGCGCGCGTTGATCCCGCCGGCGTGGCAGAACGCTGAGGACCTCGACCCGGACGTGCGCGCGTTCTACGAGTACAACTCGGTCAACATGGAGCCCTGGGACGGCCCGGCCGGCGTCGTCGTCACCGACGGCCGCTACGCCGCGTGCTGTCTCGACCGCAATGGCCTGCGCCCGGCGCGCTATGTCATCACCGCCGATCGCCACATCGTGCTCGCGTCGGAGATCGGCGTGCATGATTTCCGCCAGCTCGATGTCGTCGAGAAGGGCCGTCTGCGCCCGGGCGAAATCCTTGCCGTCGATACCGAAACCGGCGCGCTGCTGCGTCCGGAAGACATCGACCGCATGCTCGCCTCGCGCCGTCCTTACAAGCAGTGGCTCAAGAGCAACATGAAGCGCCTTGAGGCGAGCCTGTCGGACGATCCGCACACACTCGAAGTGATGCCGCCGGACACCGTCGCGACGTATCACAAGATGTTCCAGCTCACGTTCGAAGAGCGCGACCAGGTACTGCGTCCGCTGTCGGAGTCCGGGCAGGAAGCCGTCGGCTCTATGGGTGACGACACGCCGTTCGCGGTGCTGTCG